>DAOVAK010000404.1 GCA_030671095.1 Deltaproteobacteria bacterium
TGCCTTCCACATCCGAGATTCCGCTCAGCCTGCCATAGATATTATCATAGTCAAAACTTCGTGTGACGCTGTCCTCATCGGTTACGGAGTCGGGTAGACCAGCAAGATTATAGCTAATATTGGTTGAGCTCCCGTCAGCATCATTAACCACAGCAGTAACTCTTCCCCTAGCGTCATAAGTGAAACGTCTAGATAGCCCGTTTACATCGGTTATCTTACTCACTCTCCCGGCTGGGTCATAGTCCGAGAAGATGGTGGTCTCGATGAGAGGTTGAGTGATAGATAGTAGGTCTCCTGCCGTAGGATCGTAGCTAAAAGTAGTGGTATCATCCATGCCAGACAGAGGCCCATCAATGGAGAGTACTTGTCCTTTAGAATTGTAGGTAAATGTCGCAACATATTCGTAGTGAGCTTCAAGCCCTGAGCTGTCCTTTGTGAAGCCCTTTTCGATGATGCGGGATAGGTGGCGAGTAGGGTTCTCATTTGGACTGGAATTGTAATCATCATCATAGTCCCAGATGGAGATTTTGTTTTCACTTCCCAGCACACTGGCCTCTGAAAGGCTCAGAGGTACGTTCATATCAGGATGGTATGTGTAGGTGATCACCCTTTCTTCAGGGGTGCCCACTGCGAGCTTTACACTTTCCGGGTTTCCCCTTTCATCATAATCCTGATACTGGTTGATGGTCCCTCCTGCCGATTCCGTCTCAATCACCCTTTTATTGTCATCATAAGACCATCTGACAACATTGCTGTTGCTATATGGAGCACTGCCGGTTCCCTGCATAGCGCTCACCCGCTTGCTTCCGTCTATCTCTTCCAATTTGTAGGTCCGGTCAGTTCCGTAGGCATCGGTCACATCTACCTGGGTGTCGCTAACATAACTGATGTTGTTAGCCCCCTTGCCATTCACACTGAAGTTGCTCACAGCGCGATCTTGTTCGTTATAGCTCCATGTGTTGAGGATATAATTTGAATTATTCCTCTTCTCGGTCATATTGTGTATGTCATTAGGATCCGTGTAGGAATAGCTAAAACCGGAACCGTCCGCATAGGTCACTGATGTGAGGTTCTGATGGTCATCGTAATCGTATGTACCCCATATGCCGTCAGGGACAGCGGCAGTAATGGCACCTTCGATTCGTTGTAGCAAGCCATCGCCGTAGTAGTAAAAGGTAAGTGCACGGCTACCGGCTATATCTGTCACAGTGTCGAGTCGGCCTTGGGCATCGTAGATCAGCTCCAGTCGGTTTCCTTTCTCATCTTCTATCCAGACCAGCTGTCCTATGGTTGAGAAGCCATAGCGGGTGCCATCCAGACGGTGCCAGACAGATTCCTCCGCTTCAACCTTCACATGGGTGCGTTCTTTAAAAACACCTCTGTAAGATCCGGGGCTTTCTTCTGCGAAATAATGGGCCCGGCCTGTCTGATCCACAATCTTAACAAAGTCATTGTCTTCTATTTGAAATGCGGGGTCGAGGGAGACATCGTAAGTATGGGTCCATCCGTAGCCAAGGGGGCCCAAGGTCTGAGATCGGCTGTTGTAAAAGGCCTCGAATGAAAGCCCTAGGCTATTGGGTGATGGAAATGTCAAGTCTGATCGAAATTCAACATTAGACCCATTTAGTATGCAAATCGTTTCTCCCACTATGCCCGCTCCCCCTTGTTGCTCATCCTCAGGCATTCCGTAATCCACGTCTTCAGGCGGAGTGATAACGAGCACTGTAACCGAATTCGTGGCAGAGCCGCCAGGACCATCCACTGTGATGGAATACGTAGTGGTTTCTATGGGAGATACTGTAGTCGATCCGTTTACATTTATGCTGCCTATCCCGGGTTCTATGGTACAGGTATTTGCATTTGTCGAATTCCAAGACAGGACGCTGGATTCCCCAACTTCAATGGATGGTGGGCTAGCTGAAATGTTCACCTCCGGCGGCGGGGTTGTCTCTTTCTTAGTCACCTCAACCCGAATGGAAGCACCACGGGTACCTAGGAGACAGACCAACATATGATTGCGGGATCGTAGCTTTACCTGTTTCTCAAGTACAAGGTCGTCACTACTCAAAAAGTGACGAAGAGGGATAATGTTCCCGTTGATCCGTATGAAACCTCTCCAAATTCTCTTCTCCGGCGTGTTTTTGGTGATCGTAATCACCCCATTGCCGGGTTTTTCTACCTTGAACCGATGGAGGGAAAGGTGAAAACACCACCATTTGATCTTAAAGTTCTTTGGTCCAAACACGGTTGGGTTGATTGCAAAAGCCGGAGCAGAAAATACTAGGATGGCAAATAAGGCAGCTAAGAGACAAAAAAGCTTTCTTGGTGTGGTGGCCATAAATGTTCCTTGGTCTCTTTTGTCTAATTGGTAGACCTAAATTGGGGGCAAACCTTAGATTACTTAGTGCTTCGATTCGCAAATACGGTGACGTATTTCAACATAGTTAGATGGAGGAAATTGCTCACTCAGCACTAAGTCCCGAGTAAATAAATTCGTCATCGAATTTACGAATCGAGGGACTTAGCCAAGGAATTCTCTTTCCCCCTAGAGCATTGGTCTAAGCATCCTGCTTTTTTGCTGCGCCAGCAGTTGAGGTTTGCCCCGAACTCTCAATGCAGTGAGGAAGGAAGAATTGAGAGTGTATCCCTTTTAAACCGAGGTTCAGGACGATTGCAATCGGGGGAGACCTGATTTTGAGGTTCGTAATTCCTGATTTTTCAAGGACTTCACCCCCACCCCACCCGCCTCGCCTGAGCGCCGGTCCGCCCTGGTTGAAGCCTCGCGATGCCGGGCGGGGCTCGCGCCCGTCCTCTCCATCCTCCGCAGTAGCCTGCTACGGAGGACGGGCGCAGTAGGCTGCTACGGAGGATGGAATGGCGGGCAGGCCTAACCCTCCCCCAGCTCTCCCAGCCATAGGCTGTCCGAGCCGGAGGCAAGGGGGAGGGATCTGTGGCGTGCTCAGTGAATCTGGGTGCAGGACTCCTCGCAATGACGTTAAGAGGAATTTCTTGACATGTTTGGAGGAATTAGCTAAGTGGCATGGCGTTTTTTGTGGCAGAATAGAAAGGCATGTAATATCATATATATAGAATAGAATAGCGGAGTTTCCCCTCGAACCGGCGAGTTTGTTGGGAAAGGACTACATTGCTCGAGGCGAAGCGATACCGGCCTCCGGCTCCGCTTCCAGCCCGTAGGGCTTACAGGCCGGAGGGTAGAGCCTACGCCTCGGAGAGATACTGGATTCTCGATACTGGATAATTTTGAAAAAGGATTGTTTTCATTTTGTATCCGCTCCAGAAACCAGGGTCTAGCATCATGTGTTAAGTATTGACAAATATGGAAGTTTCCAAAGACTTGACCAAGATGCCAAGCTTGAAGTACGTGAACAGGTCTAGTTCTGAAGTCAGGAAGGAGTGGTTATGGGATATTCGATAAGTCCGGATGGTGAAAAGTTCAAGTTGCCTGAAGATGAGGATTACAAAGAGGAGTACGCGCGACTCAAAGGCCTGGTTGATAAACAAAAGAAGGAGGGCCGGGAGATTGTGGTGGTTATGGGGCTCGGATTTGTGGGCGCGGTCATGGCCGGCGTTGTGGCGGACACTGTTGATGAGGAGACCGGGAAGTCCAATAAGTTTGTGATCGGGATGCAGAGGCCAAGCACCAGAAGCTATTGGAAGATCCCTTTAATCAATAAGGGTGTGTCCCCCATCAAGGCAGAAGATCCTGAAGTGGCCCCAATGATTGAGCGCTGTGTGAATGACAAACAGACCATGACGGCCAGCTTCACATACGATGCCCTGAGCCTGGCCGATGTCCTGGTGGTGGATGTGCAA
>DAOVAK010000689.1 GCA_030671095.1 Deltaproteobacteria bacterium
GGCCACTCCCTTCTCGTAAAGGTCGAGAACCTCTCTGGCGAGGGCCATCTGAATTCGGTTGACAATGAAGCCGGGAAGTTCCCGCCTGATTTTTACAGGCATCTTCTTTATCTTTGCCAGGAGCGTGTATGCCGTATTTAGCGTCTCTTCACTGGTCCACTTTGACTTCACAACCTCTACCGTTGGCACAATGTGCGGGGGATTAAACCAATGAGTGACAACCAGTCTCTCTCTGTTTTTAACCCTCACACCAATCGCCCCCATAGTCAAGGAGGAGGTGTTGCTGGCTATGATAGCATCTTTTCTACAGAAGGATTCAAGCTGCTCGAAAAGATCTTGCTTTAGGCTTAAATCCTCTGGGACTGCTTCCACAATGAAATCACTTTCCTCCACGGCATGCCTTAAGTCGACAGTGGTAGACAACCTTTGAAGGGATGACTCGATATCATGTTTTCCGATAAGACCGGACTCGTAGAAAAGCCCGAGGTTTTTCTCGATGTGAGCCTTAGCCGTATCCAGTCTGGTTTGCTGAATATCATATAGCATTACGGGATAGCCGCCCATAAGAAAACTCTGGGCTATGCCATGACCCATAATGCCGGCCCCAAGAACTGAAATATTTTTTATTTCTTCCAGTTTCACAAATGACTCCTTTCTAACTCAATTAGGGTATCACTACCAGAGATGTTGGTAATTTTAAAAAATTTATGTTGATAGCTTGAGGGGTTTTTAAAGACTATCCTTATCCTGCTTTATCTTCTTGAAACTCCTGTCAAAGCTCTAGCCCACAAGCAATCTGGGAAGCCAAAGGCATAGCTGTGGAAAAATGATGATAATGATCACCACAAGTATCTGAATAAACACAAAAGGAATGATCCCCCTGTACATGTCAGGCAGTTCCAGCCCCACATTTATACCTTTCAAATAAAATATGGAGTAAGCGAAAGGTGGTGTTAGAAACGATATCTGAAGACTTGTACAAACAACCAGCCCGACCCACAGAGCGTTAAAGCCCAAACTGTTGAGTATTGGACCGAATATGGGGATCATAATCAGAAGTATGCCGATCCAGTCAATAAACATGCCCATGAAGAGAATGATGAGAAGCACGGCTATAAATATGCCCCACGGGCCAAAACCAAAAGAAGTCAGGAAATCCGTGATCACTTGGCCACATCCAGCGCTCAAAAAGGCGCCAGTAAATAGATTAGCTGCTATTGCAATGAAAATTATCATTGCGGTGATTCTGATGGTTCCGTAGCAGTTTTGTTTGAAGCCCTCCCATGTAAGCTGCTTATAAGCCAGCCCTAAAATAGTGGCCCCAATGGAACCCACAGCACCAGCCTCTGTGGGAGAGGCAACACCAAAGAAGATCGAACCCAGGACAAGGACAACAATAAAAAGAGGTGGAAAGAGGTATTTGGAGCCAAGAATAAGGGATTCATATGAAAAAAATTTGAGCCTGTTCTCAGGAGGCTGGCTGGGGCCCATCTCGGGATTTATGGCAGTCCTGATTAAGATGTAAATGATGTATGAGCCACCCAGGAGTAGCCCTGGAATAATAGCGCCAGCAAACATCTGGATCACGGATACCCCAGCCATGGGGGCATAAAGTATGAGCATAATACTGGGTGGGATGAGGATCCCGAGGGTACCTCCGGCACAGACAGCACCACTGGCAAGGGATTTGGAATAGCGTGCATTAAGCATGGATGGCACAGCGAGCAAGCCAATGGCTGTCTCAGAGGCGCCTACGACCCCTGTGGTCGCCGCAAACAACATGGCCAAAGCAATGGTAGCTAATGCAAGCCCGCCGTTGATCCCACTCATCCACCTGTCAAAAATCCCAAAGGCCCTCCCGGCAACGCCTGAGGTCTGCATCATCATCCCCATGAAGATAAAAAGTGGAACTGCGGCGAAAATGTATTCGGAAAGGATACCGCTGACGACACGCAAGGGAATCATATAAAGGAACGCGGTTCCGGATGTCAGTAAACCAAAAACTAATCCAACAGTCCCGATGCCGAAGGCCAGTGGGAAGCCAGCCATCAACACAAAAAGGCTCAGAATCATCAAGACGGTTGTCCACTCAGGACTCATGAGGCTCTCCTTTGAACATGATGTAAAGAGATCTGATAAATTCCGCTATCCCCTGGAAAAGAAACAAGACAAAACCTAAAGCGATTAACAACTTAAATGGGGCAAGATAGGGTCTCCAGACGCTTGCGTGAGAACGCTCCCCAGATGTTAAGGCCC
>DAOVAK010000596.1 GCA_030671095.1 Deltaproteobacteria bacterium
GCCGCAAACAACATGGCCAAAGCAATGGTAGCTAATGCAAGCCCGCCGTTGATCCCACTCATCCACCTGTCAAAAATCCCAAAGGCCCTCCCGGCAACGCCTGAGGTCTGCATCATCATTCCCATGAAGATAAAAAGTGGAACTGCGGCGAAAATGTATTCGGAAAGGATACCGCTGACGACACGCAACGGAATCATATAAAGGAACGCGGTTCCGGTTGTCAGTAAACCAAAAATTAGTCCAACAGTCCCGATGCCGAAGGCCAGTGGGAAGCCAGCCAGCAACACAAAAAGGCTCAGAATCATCAAGACGGTTGTCCACTCAGGACTCATGAGGCCCTCCTTTGAGCATGATGTAAAGAGATCTGATAA
Organism: Deltaproteobacteria bacterium; assembly: GCA_030671095.1. Next base: position 372 of record DAOVAK010000596.1, read on the forward strand.
ATTCCGCTATCCCCTGGAAAAGAAACAAGACAAAACCTAAAGCGATTAACAACTTAAATGGGGCAAGATAGGGTCTCCAGACGCTTGCGTGAGAACGCTCCCCAGATGTTAAGGCCCAGATGGCATTCCCCCCACATTTGTATACCAGGACAAAAAACAGCGGGAAAAATAAGATAAGATAGCAGATCACATCCAAGGTCGCCTTCCCTCTAGGTGAAAGACGGCCATAGAGCAAATCCATCCTTACGTGTCCCCTGGCATAATGACAATAGGCAGCCCCCAGCATAGTGTAGGCACCATATATTATATACGTCATGTCAAAGGCCCAGGAGGTGGGCTTGGCGAACAGGTAACGCATGGTTACGTCGTAACCGATACCCAGGATCAGTGCCACAATAAGGAAACTGGCGCACTTGCCTGTCCACTCACTGGCGCGATCAATAATGCGGAGAACCTTTTGCATCCTTACCTCCATAATAGAATGGGGCTCTTATCTCATCGCTCACTCGAAGATAAAGCCCCATATATGATATCATTTCTCCTTTCCTCAATGAGGAAGGCTATAGGTTTTATGATATGGATACCATTTCTTGCCAAAGGCCTTTTGGGAATTCCACACCTTGGCGAAAAATTCGTCTTTAGCCGCTCGCTCATCCAGGTATTCATGGGCCCACTTCACCATAGTCGCTACCGACTCTGGTTCCATGCTGATTATTTCGATCCCATTCTCTTTAAAGAACTCCACTGCTTCAATGTTTTTTGCCTCCATCCAGAGCCAGTTTTCAAGTCTCATCTTGCCAATAGCCGCTGCAAGCTGTGCTTTCAGATCATCAGGCAGGGCTGCATAGGCCTTTTTATTGACCAGAACTTCGATTGCTGAGGCAGGCTGGTGTATGCCCGGGAGCATGACATATTTGCAGACTTCCCAGAGGCCCAGGGTCTTGTCAAAGGCCGGTATGCTGTACTCGGCGGCAGTTATCACGCCCCTCTGCAAATTGGGCATAATCTCCCCTGCAGGCATAAATACCACGGACATCCCGTGCTTGGCTAAGACATCACCCATAAAGGGCATCATGCGCATCTTCTCACCTCTCATGTCATCAATGGTGTGCATGGGTTTTTTAGACCACATATAACTCTCCATGGCGATGGGACCACCAATAAAGAGCTTTACATTGTATCCATATTTGTCATACATTTCCTGCCACAGCTCCTTGCCACCGCCATGATTTTGCCACATTTGCATATCCAGAGTATTAAAACCGCCCGGAACAGCACAAAACAAGGGTGCCACTGGCATCTTCCCCACCCATTGTGCCGCATATCCGTAATTTGCCTGATATACGCCCTCGCTGACAGCCTTTACCCCCTCAAAAGGCGGGACCAGCGCACCAGCCGGAAACACTTCCCACACCAGACGGCCATTGGTGACCTTCTTCACTTCGTCAGCCAAACGAAGCAAGGTATCGTGAAATAACATTCCAGCCGGGACGAATCCCTGAACCTTCCACTTTATGACCTTCTCTTTAGCCAAACCAGCCGTGGTAAAAGATATTACCATTCCCAGTATTAATAAACCCATAAGTATCTTTTTTTTCATAACATTAACCTCCTTAACTACTGTTATTGGTTTTCTTTTCAATACCAACATCAACCCCAAAAAAGTCACCCCCTTCCTTAATTTATTCTCTTTCGTTTAATCCATATTACATGTATGTTATTAGAGTCAAGAGAAAAAGAGAGAAAGGAGCCCAAAAATGATCGTCGCCAAGTCTAACAAAGCCAAGAGCTTTATGATGCCGGAACCTCACCAGCGAGAGTTGAAGGTTCTGCTCTCCCCCAGCCTGCAAGTTGATGTGGAAGGGTTGTCGGTGGGAATGACAATCCTGCCCCCTAGCAAATCCAGCAGCTTTCACAGCCATGATGTTGAGTGCGAGACGTGGATTATTGTCTCCGGCGAAGGAGAGGTACGCGTCGGGGAAGAACGCGAGTTAGTAGGGCCGGAATCAGTTGTTTTCCTGCCCCGTAATATCAAGCACCAAATCATCAACACTGGCCAAGAGCCCCTCCGAATGTTCTGGATCTACACCCCGCCCGGTGGAGAAAAAAGCATCCTTGCAGGGGAAATAAAGTAACAAGAGCTACGAAAAGCACCTGTCGTTTATCAGTTTTTCACGCTCGCTCCATCGCCTTTCTGCATTGGTTCAATATGCTAAGGACCTCAAACGGTTCCTCAATCAACGGAAAGGTAGGCACCCCCCTGGGCTCAAGAAATGCCTTGGATGCCTCCATATGTTTTTTATCGCCGCTAAAGGTAACGTAAATAGGC
>DAOVAK010000623.1 GCA_030671095.1 Deltaproteobacteria bacterium
GGAAGCCTTACGGTTGGAGGTTATCGTCATCGATGCCAGAACCGCCGAGGAGATCACCAATGAGTATAAACTGCTGAAAAAAGCCGGCTTGGAAATTATCAAGATCTCGCGTACAGACACGAAAAAATATCTTGATATGGCCTACGCGGAAGGGTGGAAGGGCCAGCTCAAAATGGAGTCCGAGAACACGGCTAAATTACGCAAACTGCTAACAAAATAAACACTTAGTCGGTGAAATTCCCCGTACAAAGCGAGGGGAATTTCACCAAGGGCATAACGCTCCCCAGATATCTTTCCCGTTAGGACTTCCTCTTCATCGGGGACCTAGCGCGCTCAGCATTTTGGAAAGGATCCATAACTCAGCCGGGGGCCGAGTCATGGAGTACTTCGGGGAGATTCGAGAACTATTGGGAGAAAGGTATGGCCACAAGGGATGAAAAAATGCGCAAGAACGGTTTTGATTTTATCATTGAATTCCTGACGTACATGGCCGGCATTATCATTGTGGCTGTAACGTTTAGTGTTTCCTGTGCAGCCGTGGTGCGGTATTTGGGTTTCCGGCCGCCAATCTGGACGCTCCAGTTTACAGAGTATGCCCTGTTGTGGTTCACCTTCCTGGGTGCCGCATGGCTCCTGAGAGAAGGGGGGCATATCAGGATCGATACCGTTGTTTCGCGGCTTTATCCGAAGACACGCAGGCACGTGGAAATAATTAATGATATCTTAGGGTTCATAGTCTCCGTCATCATCTTTTGGTTCGGTACCCTCCACACCATTGACCTCTTTCAACGGGGGATCATGGAGGTAAAAGGGACAATCGTTCCAAAATTTCCGCTTTTTCTCATTATCCCCCTCGGGGGTCTGACCCTTTCCATTCAGTTTGGTCGGCAATTCTTTACAAAAATTAGATCAAAACCCGGCCACAGAGAGAAATGATCAGACAACTGTTCGAAAATCCCTATTTGAGATAGTTTAACCAGGAGGTACAGATATGGAGTGGTGGGCGATATTGTTGTTTTTAATCGGGGGCTTGATATTTTTCCTTGCCCTGGGGCTCCCCATCGCTTTTGCATTTCTCCTGATTAATTTTATAGGGGCCTATATCTTTATGGGAGGGCTGGATGGCCTGAGCCTTTCCGTACAGCAGATATTTACATCCCTGGTAAGCTTCTCATTAGCCCCAATCCCTCTTTTTGTTTTCATGGGTGAGTTGATGCTTCATTCAGGCATAGCAAAGCGCACACTTGATGTGTTTGACAAGTTAATAGGAAGGCTCCCGGGCAGGCTGAGCCTGATTGTCATCACCGGAGGCGCCCTGTTTTCAACTTTGAGCGGGTCTACCATTGCAAATACAGCCATGCTTGGGGAAATCATGGTGCCTGAAATGAAGGAGCGTGGTTATAAGAATCCTATGATACTGGGTCCTATCGTGGGGGTCGGCGGACTGGCCATGCTCATTCCGCCGAGCGCTCTGGCGGTTGTTTATGCAAGCCTTGCCCAGATTTCTGTGGGAAAGGTGCTGATCGCAGGGGCTGTACCCGGTTTTATGCTGGCTGTGCTATATTCCCTTTATGTAGTTGGGAGATCCCGCATCAGCCCATCACTCGCTCCCGCCTATGAGGTTGCCCACCATAGCCGTTCGGAGAAGCTTTCGGAATTTACTAAATACGTTCTCCCTCTTGGGTTCATTTTTTTTCTAGTCCTCGGTTTTATTTTTCTCGGTGTTGCGACACCAACTGAAGCAGCATCCACAGGTGCTTTAGGTTCGATTATTCTAGCATGTTGCTACAAAAAATTTAATTTAACCGTCTTGCAAAAGTCCCTTAAAGGAACTCTTAAAGTCTCGGTGATGGCCTTCATGATTATTGCCGCTTCCAAGACCTATAGCAGTATTCAGGCCTTTACGGGGTCCACGATGGGATTGGTGAATCTTATCAACGACCTTGAAATGTCCAGGCTTTTTATCCTCATCGCCATGATGTTGACACTCATGATTCTGGGAACCTTCATGGAGCAGGTCTCCATGATGATGATCACGATTCCCATTTACATGCCTGTCATCCAAGGCCTTGGGTTTGACCCTATCTGGTTTGCTATTCTCATGCTCCTCAACCTGGAAATGGCCATGTCAACACCGCCCTTTGGTATCCTTCTTTTTGTGATGAAAGGGTCCGCACCAGTAGGTACGAAGCTGGGAGAGATATGCTTGGCGGCCGCGCCATTTCTTATTTGTGACCTGATCGTCATGATCATCCTGATTGCCGTCCCTTCAATTGTTCTGTTTTTACCTAACTTAATGTAAGCAAGGTCTTTCAAGGTTAGCCCGAGTGCTCACAAAATAGTCAAAAAGAAACCCTCAGCCAGAGCCAGCGCTCCACCGGTACATATCTGCTTAGATTACTCAGCCTGCCCTGGTGTGACTCGTTTACCTATCGTAGGCTTAGACTATGCACTATTTCAGACCTGACTTTTTGAGTATATAGAGCGGGTGATCGGTCTGGGCCAGGGATTCTCAGATCCCACCTAGTGAGGATCACCTATGTAAAGATCCTGATTATC
>DAOVAK010000082.1 GCA_030671095.1 Deltaproteobacteria bacterium
ATGGGATTGGGCCTCACCGGAGAACGGGTCGCAAAGACCCCTGTCAAAGGATTCGCTTTATTCCCTCTTGGATGGACCTGCAATGTCTTTCTCTTCTCTGGGGTGTCACTCTTTTGGAACCAGGAGAAGACGATGATATGGGAATTTTGATCTAACCCCATGAGCCCATCTTCATACTCTGGATTCATCTCGATCGTGACACGTTCATCTCGTTTCCTCACCATGCCGACAGGAAAGATTTTAAAGTTTTTTTGCATTTTGCAAATCCCCATATTCCTAAGATCATCACGCCTTAAGGTAACGATAATAAAGATCAATATTGTAGACAGCTGCCAATGGGTTGTGAACAAGTACGCGATCCTTAACGGCGAGAACTGTACAAGGCGCTTCTGCATATTTGAGAAACAGTGAATCGTGACCAACACACAGACCAAGCAGAATGTTGAACTCGGTTTTTTCATCGTTCAGTATTAAGGCCTGCAGGACCGGATTGCACATGGACTCAAAAGTTCCAATGGCAACCTTTTGATCGTCACGAACGCCAATCTTCTCTTTTGGAACCCGCCCCACCTTGCATACGACCGAAATCATCTCGAAGCCCTTATCTGAAAAGACCTTTTCAACGACCTTAGCTTCTTTTCGAAGACCCACACAAAAAACAAGCCCAAGACGTTTGTAATTCATCCTATGAGCGAATTCAATGATCTCAACAATGCGGGGTTTTATGGGTCTCACAAGGGCATACCCCTGTTCTCGGTCCGCATATCCTTCCGCTTCCTGGATCGATGCCTCTTTCGCAAATTCCAACAATTCAGCGTTTTCATATTCTTCCAGGCACTTTGCAGTCAGCTCTGACTTGTTCAGCGTAGGGCAAAAAGATGGAGCTTTTCCATCTTCTTTTCTGCAGAGTCGAACTGAAATATCAAAAGGGCATTGAGCGCAGTTGGGTAAATCATCTTTCATATTTTCTCTCCTTCTTTCTTCTTCGATCTCGATATCGATTCCTAATATTGCCTCAAAACTACGCATTTATTCTCGGCCAGTCAAAGACAATTTAGGATTGCTTCGAATTTTGACATGCCCGCCACCTTTCTGACTTGTTTGAAGTCTAAAGGATGCCCCTCACCTCTATCCTGGTGAACGGTTCTTTGCAGTCACTGAAAGGCTTCGGCAAGGCAGGCAGGTATTCGGATTTCGGATTGGGTACATCCTCGGTGTTGAGATGCTCACGAATCTCTGCTCTCTTTAATCAAACAGCCTTTCAAGCCGTTCAAGATCTCAATCTCATCACAATTGTACCCAACCATAGCAAGTGCCGTTTTCTTCGGTTCATCCCACGGAGCAATACTGTACCGTCCTGCCGTGAAATTGATGACGGCATAGAAATCAGGAAAACGGGCCCATCCTTTCAATCGAAAAAGGTTAGGTGGAAGGGACTGGAGAAACGCCTCCAATTTTTCCCTATCAAATGGGCGCTTCTCCTCAAATGAGAAGGCCTGAAACCCTCCTCCATCAGGATGATCATGATGTGCATTAACACGATACTCATGATCAACTTCCTTCATATGGTCAGAATCAACCGTTAATAGTAAGTGGGGGTCGATGGCGCAATGTTGGGTAGCAAAAATCGTGGCTTTCGGATTCATCTCTTGGAGCGATGCTTGGATATCTGAGACAGATTCGGATGGCACCAAATCAATCTTGTTAAGGAGGATCGTATCTGCACAGCGGATCTGGTTGTCGTAGAATGGGCCAAACATATCTTTTGCCTTGAAAAATTCCGCATCCACAACCGTAAGCAGGTGCCCAAGACGGCTGTATGCATTAGCGGGCGGTTCATAGAGGGCGTCGAGGACATCTCCCGGCTGGGCCACACCAGTCGCTTCGACCACAAGAAAATCAGGACTGACACGATCGTGAATCTCCTGGAGGGCTCTGGAAAAATCGCTTTTCAGGGTACAGCATATGCACCCACCGGTTATCTCCATCATGTCCACATTCCGACCAGAAAGCAGGGTCCCATCAATCCCGATATTGCCAACCTCATTAACAATGAGAGCGATCTTTCCAATTCCTTGAATATTCGAGGTTAAAAGGTGCTTTATGAGGGTTGTTTTTCCGGCCCCAAGAAATCCCGATACTATGAAAACTTCCATCTTCATCAATCGGAACCAAAGAAAAGTTCTCCTATCCCTTTCATAAAATAACGCTTCATAAACTATTTATGAACTCCCTGCATAGTCGAATGGCTTCGGTGGGATCCAGTGTCTGAGCGTCAGCGCCCACCTCTTTCCGCGCAAATTCCGTTGTCACACCCCCACCGATGATCACAAAAGTACGTTCCCGAAGTCCTTTCTCCTCCAACAGAGAGATGACCTCCTTCATGGAAACAAAAGCTGGTGTGATGAGTGCTGACATGGCGAGGATGGGAGCATCTGTCCTCTGGATTTCATCAATGAACTTTTGTGGAGGGACATCAACGCCCAGATCATGAATCGTAAAGCCCTGAGAACGCATGAAAGTGATGACCAGGTTTTTTCCCAAATCGTGGATATCCCCCAATGGCGTGCCAAAGACCACCACACCCTGGGAGTCTGCTTCATCCAGGCCCGCCAGGAGTCGTGATTCTAGGATATCGCTGACCTGTTTAAAGACTTCAGCAGAGTATATGAGTTCACTGAGGAAAAATTCGCCAGTCTCGAACCGTTTCCCCACCTCGTCCATAGCCTCCCTGCATGCGTTCAGGATTGAAAAAGGATCTTCTCCGGATTTGATCGCCTCCTTAACCACTTCGATAGCTTCAAGCCTCTTCATACTGAGAAACGCTGCTTTAATCTTCTCTTTCAATAGGTAACCACCTTTCTATTATCAGATACTGAATACTTGATGCCGGATAATGGATTTATTCGGATACTAAAATTCAAGAGCTTCTGGATTCCCGCCTGCACGGGAATGACACGAAAGCAGTTGAGCCCCTCATTCCCCTCGCGTATCAAATGTGGGATAGACTCCATCGGCGCCAAGCAGGATCCAGGATCTAGTATCTGGTATCCAGTACCAGGGATCCAGTATCAGGGATCCGGCATCCAGAATCTAAAACCTAGTCCTTTCCCTTATATGTCTTTGCAACATCAACCATCATTTTCACGTTTTCAAACTTGGCGTCCACAGGACACTCACAACCCGTAGTGAGCAAGAATCCCCCTCCCCTTCCCACCTCATCTATGAGTCTTTGGCAGTATATGCGGACATCTTCAGGGGTTCCCAGACTCAGGAGGGATGCGGGCACGTCGCCGCTGATACACATATGCCCACCAAGGATCTCCTTTGCCTTGAAGATATCAGTCGTGCTGTCCAGGTCAGCGATGCATTTACCTTTAGGCAGTTGTTTCAAATAAGGAAGATTCAGGCTCCAATCCGTATCAAAATGAAACCATACAGTAAGACCTTCTGCTATGAACGCATCCACATAACGCTGCAAATAGGGCCATTCGAATTGCTCGAAGATATCAAGGTGATAATAGAATCCAGAGCCCCGCTCCAGGACTATAAAGACCAGGGGAATCTTGGTCAAGGAGATCACCTCCAGGGCGTTCTGAATAAGATCGTCGCATGTGGCATCCATGGCGGCCTTTACCTTATCCGGGACCTCATAAAGGTCCATAGTGAACTGGGTAAGAGTTCGAGCCATAGAGTAGGCCATAATGCTCGAATCCACATAAGCGCCGAACAAGGGGAATATGTCCTGGCTCTGGCAAATTTCCACTTCTCTAATATATTCGTCCAGAAGACGGTTTTGAGTGGCTTTGAGTCTTTCTATGGGTCTGCCTCCACTCATGATCTCATAGTGTTCTTCCCAGAATGTGTTCCAGCCCACAGCGGCAATCTTATCATAATCCTCTCGGCTGATGAGCTCCCTCTCATCGATTTGATTCAAGGCATCTTCGGGAAGTTGCCTTCCAGGGATCTTAACTCGGACTGGAGTGGCACAGAATCTCCCCCCAATCATGGGCCAGAAGAGATTGGGTTTGTAGAGTTTGTCGAATCCACCCAGATCGTTGAAGGTATCTAACATGGCCTTGAACCCCTTTTCCGGCTCACGCCATCCCTCTCCTTGAGTCAGCCCCTGGGCACGAACGGCGAAGGCGGTCATTAAAGGCATGACTGGGACTCTATCCGGTTTCTCCAAGGCCACCACAGCCTCAAATCGTTCCTGCCTCGACATGGTCTCCTGAATCATCCTTTTCCTCCTAATACAACGCTTACAGGGCCAAAAAGGGAAGGCGTCTCCCCCTCAACCAGTATATATAACCATAGGCCCGTCTCTCGAACCCGGGATTCAAAATCAGAAGGCATAGTTGTACTCCGGCATATTGCGGAAATGGGGCTTCAAGATTATGCTACTGTTTAGGATCACCAGTTAAGAAAGTGCTTGTTAAGTATAATTTAATTATTGGATAATGGATAACAAGGCTCGTGTCAATCAGTACGGTCCCTCTCCAACGAAGGGCAGGAGGAACTTTGTAGATTTCTTTCGCTGAACTCAAATAACAGCCAAAAAAGCTGGGGGTTTTAAATGAGGAGTGTTTATGGTTGAAAAGGTTATCATCATGGGCGCTGCGGGCCGCGATTTTCACAATTTCAATGTCTACTTCAGGGACAATTCGCGCTACCAGGTCGTTGCTTTCACCGCTGCACAAATTCCAAGGATAGAAGGACGGCTTTATCCGGCAGAGCTTTGCGGCGAGCTTTATCCCCAGGGCATTCCCATCCATCCAGAGGCCAAGCTCGCGGATCTTATCCATCAAAATAAGGTGGATCTCGTAGCTTTCTCCTATAGCGATGTCCCTCATGTGGACGTCATGCATAAGGCCTCCATTGCCATGGCCGAAGGTGCTGATTTTATGCTCATTGGAGCCACGTACACCATGCTTCGGTCCCGAAAACCTGTCGTGGCCGTCTGTGCCGTAAGAACAGGCTGCGGGAAATCGCAAACCACCCGGAAGGTGTGTGATATCATCCGGAAGCTCCAAAAAAGGGTTGTTGTTGTCCGCCATCCCATGCCTTATGGTGATCTGAGGGCACAAGTCGTTCAACGCTTTTCATCTTATGATGACTTTGAGAAGCACCAGTGTACTATAGAAGAAAGAGAGGAATACGAACCCCTTGTGGATCAAGGAATCGTGGTTTATGCAGGGGTTGACTACGGCCGAATCCTTGAAGCAGCAGAACAGGAGGCCGACATCATCGTCTGGGACGGTGGAAACAACGACACACCTTTTTACAATCCGGATTTACATATCGTACTCTTTGACCCGCATCGCGAGGGGCATGAGTCTCTATATTACCCCGGTGAAACAAACATGCTCATGGCAGACATCGCCATCATCAATAAGGTGGATACGGCGCCATCAGCCAATGTGGAACGGGTTCGAAGGAACATCAGACAACATGCGCCCGATGCAGAAATTGTACTGGCAGAATCGCCTGTACTGGTGAGTTCTCCGGAGCGCGTCAAGGGCAAACGCGTTCTGGTGGTGGAAGATGGCCCTACCCTCACACACGGGGGAATGTCTTATGGTGCCGGCATCATAGCAGCCCAGGAGTATAACGCAGCCGAGATCGTTAATCCTCGTCCGTATGCGGTCGGAACCATTGAAGAAACCTATCGGCTTTATCCCCATATCGGTCCGGTGCTTCCTGCCATGGGCTATAGCGAGGAACAGATTAGTGATCTGGAAAGCACCATCAACAATACAGACTGTGATCTGGTCCTCTTTGCTACCCCTATTCAACTCACTCACATCCTTTCCATCAACAAGTCGGCCCTTCGTGTGCGCTATGAATACAGGGACCATGGTCATCCCCTTTTGGAAGACATCATCATAAACCGTTTGGAGGCCTTGAAACTTTAGACGGTTTTCCGTTGTGGCGGAAGCGACATTATGAATAACGAGCCCAAAAAAGACATCTTACTCGTAGCGCTTGGCGGCAATGCCCTGATCCGCAAAGGTCAAGAGGGCACCGTGGAAGAACAGTTTCAGAATCTCAAAATTCCTATACAGGAGATTGCGCGACTCTCCAGAGATTATAGTATCCTTATTAGCCATGGAAACGCGCCTCAAGTTGGCAGCCTGCTCCTACAGCAAGAGTGTTCCAAAGATATTCCCCATTTGCCCCTTGAGATCTTGGTGGCCCAAACCCAAGGCCAAATTGGGTACATGATTGAATCCACCCTAGATAGCGAGCTCATGGAACTGGGGATACACACCGGACAGCGACTGGTCAGTCTCATCAGTTACGTGGTTGTGGATGAAAATGATCCTGCCTTCCAAGATCCGTCCAAGCCCATCGGCCCCAGTTTTCCGGCAGAAAGAGCCACAACCCTCCCTTACCCGACCCGGAAGACGGCAAAAGGATACCGCCGCGTTGTGGCTTCACCCAGACCCATCACCATTGTGGAGAAACGTGAGATTCAAAAGCTCATCGAGGAGGGTTTTATCGTCATCTGTTGCGGCGGGGGAGGCATCCCGGTCATACGGGAGGGACGTGCTTTTCAGGGGGTGGATGCCGTCATCGATAAAGACCTGGCGAGTGCCAAGCTTGCTGAGGAGGTGAGGGTGGACATCTTTCTCATCGCAACGGATGTGGAAGGCGCCGCCTTGCATTTTAGGCAACCGGAACAGGTGTTCCTTCGTACTTTAACGCTTAAGCAAGCGAATCGCTACCTGAAACAAGGGCACTTCCCTCCTGGCTCTATGGGACCCAAAGTGGAAGCAGCTGTACAGTTTATAAAGAGTGGCGGAAAAAGGGCGGTCATTGCCTCAATCCAAAGTATAGAAGCAGCGGTGGCAGGAAAGGCTGGAACGGAAGTGACTCGCTGAGCATAAGACAAACAGCCATCTATCAAAACAGCGGCTTTAAGTCGGAAAAATACCTTCGCCTAAAACCAATCCCGCGAGAATGCCAAATGACCAAGCCCAAATGCCAAATGAATAATAAATGGCAAATTGGAGCTTTTTGGATATTGGGCATTGGGATTTGATTTGGACTTGGGTTTTTGACATTGGGATTTATTACATCTCAAATCAAATTCCGAGGTCACTTAAGACGAGAAATGGGGCAGACAGAAACTTTACATTGCTCTAGGAAGCCTCACTGGCATCGTTTCCGAAGTCCACGCTCTACAGTGACGACGAAGTCCTGGACATTGGTCAGGATGGAGTGGGCGGCCAGTGACCCGCGGTTGGCCAGCTTGCTAATCGCAAATTCCGACATGTCTACCGTGTAAAAGTAGACAGGTCGGACCTGGTTTTTCCCCACTACCTGGTAAGAAGGGACCATATTCCCCGTGGCAATTGCATGGAGTTGTGTGGCCAGAGCAATAACTGTGGTCGCACGACGTGCAAGGGCCCGCATTGCGTCTTGAGCCTGGTAGACGTCACCTATCACTTCTGGAAGTGGACCATCATCGCGTATGGATCCTGCCAAAACATAGGGAACACCTTTTCGGATTATCGCCCGCATAATGCCATCTTTTACGAGTCCTTTGTGGATGGCTTTCTCCATGTTCCCTTGGTCCCTTATCTTATTGATGGCGTCCAGGTGCCTGTAATGCCCCAGTGCCACGGTCTTTTTTGAATAGATTTCTTGACCCAAAGCCGTACCAAAGATCGCACCCTCCACATCATGGACCGCCAATGCATTTCCGGCGAGCAGAGCGTGAGCATAACCACTTTCAATGAGCGCCACAAAGGCATTCCGGGCATCTCGATCAAATACCACGGCCGGCCCCAATACCCAGATAATAAAACCCTTCTCCCTTTCATGTTCCAAAAGCTCATAGAGCTCATCATAGTCGATGGAAAAGGAGGTTTCACGCGTGAGGCGTGTACGAAATGCAAACCTCTCCGTGAGGTACTCTGGAAGTTCAAAGGCATCCGTGTGAACGTAGATGCCTTCTTCACCATTCTCCCCTCTGCCACAGGCTACTCTATCCCCAACTTTCAGATGTCGGAATTCTTTGACTTGGAGGGACCCTTCCTTTTCCAGGACCACAACACAATCCATTCTTGTTTCTTTTAGAAGAGTCCACTTACCCTGTAGGATGTGGAAGTACTCAGGATAGATGGATGTGGCATGATAATTCCCCGGGGCCACTCCCTCTTGCTTCACCTTCTCAAAAACCACCATAGGTGCTTGCCTAAAAGGGGGCCTGGTGAAATCCGGAGGATTGTAACGAGGAAGCACAAAAGCCATTTTTATTCTCCCATCGTATTAGGGTTTCTGTGATATTGCGCTTGTCATGAGTTTAGTGGGATAATATAGTGTTTGCAAGTTCTATTGTCCGGTGGCATGTTCACCCGCCAAGGTGCTTTGGCGGGCAGGTACCCCACCTCTGAAAAGAAAGAGGGCGAATATTATGAGCCCACCATACAAGTTTAATCGACTGGAATTTGCTGGTTCTTTGGGAGACCTGGGCACGCTTCTTCCTTTAGCCATAGGCATGATTATGATTAACGGCCTAAACCCCTTGGGCGTTTTCTTTGCGGTGGGCATCTTTTACATTTTTTCGGGCCTCTATTATGGCATCACAGTTCCGGTCCAGCCTATGAAGGTGATAGGCGCCTATGCCATTGCTATGGGGTTGAGTGCCTCTCAGGTTGCAGCTTCAGGGGCTTTGATTGGCCTCTTCCTCCTGATCATTGGAGGGACTGGTGCCGTCACTTTTATCGGCAAATACACA
>DAOVAK010000629.1 GCA_030671095.1 Deltaproteobacteria bacterium
GACTTGAAACGGGTCAGCATGATGAACAAATTGAATGTGGGAGGAGGAGGTGCTATATAAAAGAGACGAAAAATCATTCCATGAAATTGGAGGAACCCATGGCAATCATTCATGGTTTTGAAAAGACAAGCGAACAAGACATCCCTGAATTGAAAACAAGGGCAGAACTATTCCGTCACGTCAAAACGGGCGCGGAGCTATTATCTCTCATCAATAAGGATGAAAACAAGGTCTTTGGCATCACTTTCCGAACGCCGCCCGCCGATTCAACGGGCGTGGCCCATATTCTGGAACACTCCGTACTCTGTGGCTCAAGAAAATACCCGGTCAAAGAACCTTTTGTGGAGCTTTTGAAGAGTTCGTTGCAGACCTTTCTCAATGCCATGACCTATCCTGACAAAACCTGCTATCCTGTGGCCAGCCAAAACGTACAGGACTTCTACAACCTTATTGACGTCTATCTTGATGCCGTCTTTTATCCCCGACTGACGCCTTTTATCCTCCAGCAGGAGGGGTGGCATTTTGAACTGGAGAAAACGGAGGAGCCGCTCACTTATAAAGGGGTTGTTTTCAGCGAGATGAAGGGCGTCTATTCATCTCCAGACAGCCTCCTGGCACAGTACTCACAACAGTCCCTATTTCCTGATAACACTTACGGCTTTGATTCGGGCGGGCGCCCTGAGGAGATTCCGAGTCTTACCTTCGAGCAATTTAAGGCCTTTCATGAGCGGTACTATCATCCTTCTAATGCGCGTGTATGTTTTTACGGCGACGATGATCCTAAAAAGCGCCTAAAACTTATAAATGAATATTTTAAGAACTTTGAGCGATTAGAGGTTGATTCTGGTGTCCAGCTACAACAGCCGTTTGACCGTCCCAGACGAGTTACCCGTTCGTTTGCCGTAGGGGAGGACAATGGATCAAAGGGTATGGTCACATTAAACTGGTTGCTCAATGAGACCGCCGATAGAGAACAGAACCTGGCATTTCATATCTTGGCGTATATGCTTCTCGGAATGCCGGGTTCTCCCTTGCGCAAGGCCCTTATTGACTCGAAGCTGGGAGAGGATATTGCCGGGGAGGGACTCGGGAGCGAATTGCGTCAGATGTATTTTTCCACGGGCCTCAAGGGAATTGCCATTGAGGATGCGGAAAAGGTGGAGGATCTCGTCTTGGATACCCTGAGCCGTCTTGTGAAAGAGGGCATAGATCCCCACACCACTGAAGCCGCCTTGAATACCATGGAATTCATCCTCCGGGAGAACAACACAGGGAACTTTCCCCGGGGACTGGCGCTCATGTTACGAGCGCTAGCCACCTGGTTGCACGAAGAAGATCCCCTTGCACTGGTTGCCTTCGAAGCCCCCCTGGATGCCGTAAAATCCCAACTCGCGTCCAAGCAAACCTTTTTTGAAGAGATGATTGATCGCATGCTTCTAAAAAATCCACACCGCACGACCTTGATCCTGAAGCCGGATACAGGGCTGGCGCAAAAGGAAGAGGCCGCAGAAGGGGAAAAGCTGTCCAAGGCCCAGGAGGCCATGAATTCGGTGGATTTGCAGGAAGTGATCTCCAATACCAAAGCGTTAAAACGCATGCAGGAAACCCCAGATAACCCAGAAGCCCTTGCATCCATCCCCACGCTGAAACTCGAAGATCTGGACAGGAGGAATAAGAGTATCCCTTTGACATCCTTGGAACAGGAGAAGACACCTGTTCTATATCATGACCTTTTCACCAACGGCATCGCCTACCTTGACCTGGGCTTCAATCTCCATACCTTGCCTCAGAAATATCTCCCCTATGTTCGCCTTTTTGGACGGGTCCTATTGGAGATGGGTACGGAAAAGGAGGACTATGTGACCCTCACACAGCGCATAAGCCGGAAGACAGGGGGAATCCAGCCCGCTTTTTTCACCTCGGTGGCGAAAAAGGGTGAGACAGCAGCAGCCTGGTTATTCCTGAGGGGCAAGGCGATGCAGACTCAGACCGTGGAACTGATGAGCGTCATAAGGGATGTGCTACTCACCGTCAGGCTGGACAACGAGGAACGCTTCCGGCAAATGGTCCTGGAGGCAAAGGCGAGGCAGGAGCAGAAGCTAGTCCCCGCCGGGCATCAGATGGTGAACCTGCGTCTGCGCGCCCACTTCCACGAAGCAGACTGGGCCGCAGAACAGATGAATGGGGTGAGTTACCTCTTTTTCCTGCGCAGGCTTGCAAAAGCCGTTGACGAAGATTGGCCTGGTGTACTTGCTGATCTTGAAGAGATGCGGGGCATACTACTCAACAGGAATGCCATGCTTGTCAATGTGACTCTGGATGAGGCGGGGTGGTCGGATTTCCAGCCCCTAGTCAATGGGTTTCTGGATCATTTGCCAGCCATAGACCCAAGAGATGGGGTGTGGTCTCCTGAAACGCCTTCCGATTTTGAGGGCATGACCATTCCGGCTCAAGTCAATTATGTGGGAAAAGGGACCAACATTTACCAATCGGGTTATACCTTTCATGGTTCGGCCCACGTCATATGCCGCTATCTTCGAAC
>DAOVAK010000461.1 GCA_030671095.1 Deltaproteobacteria bacterium
TTTAAGCCCCTATTACGGTAAATGACATGAGCCAAAATGACAAAAGGAAGAATCAAAGGGTCAAATCACCCAATCTTCTAGTCTATCTCTGTATTGATGAAGAGAAAAACGAGGTAATTCAGGGGATGGGAAGGACTCTCAATGTGAGTGAAGGCGGAATCTTGCTGGAAACACATGTGCCTATTGATCCGCGACACACTGTGCTTCTGACCATAGCCATGGAAGAAGATCTGACGCATTTCAAGGGAAAGATCGCACATTCAAAAGAGAGGGAAGATGGAAGGTTTGAATCTGGGGTGGAGTTCCTTGAAATGGATGAAAAAAAACGTCGGTTTTTAAGACAATACATGATTATTTTCAAGGGCCAAGAAAATATACCATCAGATGAAAATTCTTAGCTTACGGGACCAGCATTTTCTGATGAGAGGATTCAATGTCCGATAAAGAACACATAAAAACCCTGGCAAGAGAGGCAGAAATTTATCGAAGTCAGGGCCTTTTGAGTGGCGCCAAACAGAAATACCGGGAGATTCTCCAATTCGTCCAGAACCATGACCATTATTCCAAGGACAAGAAACTCATAGATGCCGTCAACAAGAAAATCAGGGCCATAGAAGAAAACCTGTCAGCGGTGCTGGAAGCGCCAGAGAGGCCCGAGGTTTCTGAAGATGTTCAAAATCTCATCCAGAAATTGTTTTCATTTTCAAAAGATCAACAGACATCTGAAATGGAGGGGGCCGTGGCCCTGGCCAAATTTGGCCAATATGAAAAGGCCTTAAACGAATTTAAAAGACTCCTTAAGGAAGGCATCCTACCCCTTGATGCAGCAAAGAACATCCTTAGGTGTCATCTCACCCTCTCCTCTCCAGACGTGGCGATTGTTCAATTTAAGCGATGGATGTCTCGGGGCGACTTTCCGCCAGGCGATCTGAAATACCTGCGCGGCTTTCTGCAGAAGTACCTGGAGAAGAGGGGTATCGAGGCCGCTTTACCAGAGGTGGTTGAAGCACCGCAGGAAAAAGCAGAAAGAAAGAAGAAGAAGAAAAAAAAGAAGAAAGAAGAGGAGGTCCTGGACATTTCCTCAGTGGGTGTTCAATTTCAGAATAGTTCCCTAAAGGGTGAAATGGAGGAATTCGAAGTCACCTTTCAGACGGGTAATACCATCAGCATCATCATCCCTTCTGATCGCAAGGATCTTCTTGGGGCCCTGGAGCCAGGCCTCCGGCTCAAAGATATGCAGTGCTATTCCCTCATAGCTGTATTCAACGGCAGCGGCGTCGTTTCCAACAAGTCGGTGATTACTTCTGGGCCTAAAAGAGGGCACTACACCCTGGATATTACCATAGATGGGTCATAACGGTTGCATCAGACAGAGTCTATGATGTGGATGGGCGATTGGTTTTGCAGGCGCATAAGGAATACGGAATCTAATTCTCAAATGGCAGTTTTCAAGAGGACTTGAGCTAGGATTTATGGCTGTTTTCAACGCAAAAGATAGGATCATTGAGTGCAAGCTTGTCTATTATGGTCCAGGGCGAGGCGGGAAGACCACTAATTTGGAATACATTTTCAAGGCAGGGCAAAAATATACTAAGAGCGATATGGTCTCTATTAATACCAAAGGCGACCGAACCCTGTTTTTCGACTTTCTTCCCATAGGATTGGGGAAAATCAGGGGTTGCGATGTGAAGGTTCAACTTTACACGGTCCCCGGGCAGCAAAAGTATAGTTCCACGAGAAGACTGGTTCTCAAGAATGTGGACTGTGTGGTCTTTGTTGCCGATTCCCTTGAGATTCGCAGGAAGGCAAACGTCCTGTCCCTGAAGGATTTACAGCAAAACCTGGCAGCCCAGAATATGGACATATTCAAAATTCCTTTGATAATGCAATATAACAAGCGAGACCTTGCGGAAAAGGGGATTCCTATCCTGCCCGTAGATACCATGGAAGGAGATCTCAACAGTAAACTCAATGCCCCCTCTTTCGAGGCAAGCGCCATAAGGGGACAGGGTGTGGGGGAAACCCTGAAGAAATCTCTGGTACTTACATTGCGCAATCTCCAGAGAGAACTAAAATGGACGGAATAGAGAGTCCAATAGTCTAATATGCCTGAAAAAACAACACTGACAGGAAACTTGGCTTTTATCGCCCTGCCAGATGTCTTCCAAATTCTTGGCGGGAACAACAGTACTGGCGTACTGCGCATAAAAAGTCAATACACGCCCAACCCTGGACTTATATACTTTGTGAACGGGGATCCTGTGAATGCCTCAACTGGATCTTTGCAGGGGATAGAAGCCATTTACGCACTGTTCGGTTGGACTGAAGGAAATTTCGAATTTGATGAACAGGCGATCAACGTTGGGCATGTGGTCAAACAAGGCCGAATGGAGATTGTCCTGGATGCCTTACGAATGCTTGACGACGAGGTGATCAAGAAGGTGGGTCCCCCCTCCTTCGATGATTCCCTTGTTCTGGAAACGGGCAAAGGTAAAGGGAGCGAAAAAGGTGGTCACAAGGTGGTTACAGGGCCATCCTTGGATTACTCCCATATCCTCGAGGAAGAAGATTACCGTGATGGAGAGAGGTTGATTAAGGAAGGAGGACACGGCAAGTGGATTTGGGTCATATTGGAAGGTACAGTAAATATATGTAGGGAAACGCCCTCGGGGCCCCTAACCGTGAACAGGCTAGGACAGGGATGCTTTATAGGAACTGTCACCTCTTTATCATTTCTGGAATATGCCCGAAGCGCTAGCGTAATTGCGGAAGACAACGTACGCCTCGGTTTGATAGATACGGAACGTCTTTCCAGGGAGTATACATCACTGTCGCCAGAGTTTAGGGCACTGCTTATCAGTGTGGATGGCAGGCTGAGACAGGTAACAGATCGGGTTGTGGAGCTGTACCTAAAAAAGAACAAGGGTAAAGAATTGACCAAAGGGAAAAAGGTCATCATGAAAAGTGGTTCCTCCAAAAAACAAGCATTCATCATAAGTGGGGGAGAAACGTGTGTGGTGGGGAAAAGCAAAAGGGGCCATTTGCCCCTATTAACGCTAAAGAAAGACGACGTCTTTGGGAATTTTCCGTTCTTGCAGATGGGTCACGAAACTCGCGCTGCTTCTGTGATGGCCACCGAAAATCTGAAAGTGAGCAAGCTTGATGTGGACGCCATCCAAAAAGAATATGACAATCTTTCGGGAACGTTCAGAAACCTGATTTTCAATGCGAGCACCTCTGTCTTTTCCACCACAAAAAGGGCTTACCGCCTCCACGAAAAAAGTTAGTTTTCTGCGCTGGCCACTTTCAGCCCCATCCCTCACCCCCATCCCCTAAATCCCAGACAAAAAATTGGTCATGTTCAAAAGTGTTGGCAC
>DAOVAK010000676.1 GCA_030671095.1 Deltaproteobacteria bacterium
TCGGGGGACTATCTCAGTTGTACACCTGGGTAAACCTGTGGCGATCTTCGTATACAAGCAAAGGCAGGTCACATTGAAGGTAAAACCTGGGATCGTCAAAACGGTGCGGAGGGAGATCAAGGAATTATCAGATGAGTATGGATTTCAATCCGAACGTTACTTTCATGAATTGAACAAGATATCTGTACAGTACTGGCTGGAATGGGATCGTAAGAAACTGTTTGAAGAGATCGGTTATTAGGCTTAATCCCTGTCGTTCTCCCGTATGAGAGTATTTGAAAGGCCACTGGGGTCCGCTTCATCAAAGATTGACGCAGACCCTGTGCTGTTATTCTACTCTCAGCCAACCGGTAACCTGTATCTATGCCCTCCCTCGTTAGGGTAATCCCGTCCGTATCAGAAGCCTATCGCTATAGAATACCAGGAACCATAAGGTATTTGCAGGCCACGTACACAAAGATCATCCCGAACAAGACCTTCAAGAGAGATGAGGACAACCGACCATTCAGTGTCGCCCCGAGTTGAGACCCGATAAAGGTCCCAATGCACAGCGGAATGAGGATAGGCATATGGACAAATCCCTGGGACAACTTCAGTGCCGAACTCGCCAGGGCATTAAGACTGAAACAGGCCAATGACGAACCAATAGCTATTTTAATCGGAGCATTCAAGGCGAAGGCAAAAGCCGGAACCAGGATAGCCCCGGTTCCAATACCCAAAAGACCAGGAAGAATCCCCGCCACTTCACCGATGGATATTTTGGCCAGCTTTGAACCTTGAATCCCTCTCCCAGGATTCGGTTCAGACCTCTTGTTCAAATACTCGGATATCCCTTCCCAAAGCATGCGGAGGGCTACAAATGAAAAAACCACTCCGGTGGCGACGTCCAGCCACACGTCCTTTTGGGCGAGGTAGATAAAGAGCATGGAGAACACTACGGTGGAGAGCAAACCCGGGATGATCAAGGGGAGAATTGAGGAAAAATCAATATGTCCGAGTTTGAAATGTTTTAAACTGCCCCCAAACGTGGTAAAAAACACAGCAACAACACAGGTTCCAGCCGCATACGCCTGCTCGAGGCCCACGATAAACCGAAGGACAGGCATAATCAAAATCCCGCCGCCAATCCCGAGGAGACCCCCGAGTATCCCGGCCATCATGCCCCCGAAACCAAGAAGCAGGAACATTACCACCTCCCTATGTACTTTTGGCGCAGAACCGATCCCAGTTCATGAGATGGGCCGCTCCGGCAACAGAGATCCCATAGAACACGAGAGGTTTCCTGCCGAGGAAACTTCCTAATGTGCCGTTTACAAGGGTAGTCCCGGTTACCAACAAGAGATCAGCCCAATCGATGGCCTCCTCTGTATTCTCCGGACCTTCAATGGTAACCTGAAATTTTAGGGTTCCAATATTGTCCGGGTCCAGATCCAGAACACGCAGCGGAAATTCCGAGGCCAAAGATTCCAGCATCCGGGGTTGGAAGCCTATCTGGGCGATCTTCACCAAACCATATCTTGCTTTCAGGTGACTAACGAGCTCAAAAGCACATTGGTCGGGGCCCTGGTCGCGGCAGTGGACCGTTTTGTCGATCTGGTTCATAGAACGTAATACTGCATTCAAAGTAGCCACGAAGACAGCACGCCGAAAGTTATTCTCAAAGTTCAACTCCAAGACATCTTCCAGAATGCCCTCAAAATCCCCGTATTGGTCTGTAAATGCCTGCCCTATGGCACCGGAAAACTCGGCTTGCATCAGTCTTTCTTTCCCCTTTTGCAGGGGAAAATCGTCAGCTTCAGGATTTCCGATCGCTTCCTCCGCCGTAAGAACACGAGCACGGACAACCACAGGTCGGGCAAGGAGATTTTGATATTTACACAATGTGAACAATTGTTGCCTTATGTCATCATAAACATCAGTCATGGGGATGAAACTCTTTCATAAAGTGCGTTGCCTGTGTGCGAAGCCATTTGAGCCAACTCGCAACGGTCATCACTTTTATTCCAAGAACCAGTTTGTTGAAGAGATCATTCTCCCTGTCTTGCCTTTTCTGTATCCTCCCCTTGATCTCTTCCAGGGCTTTGACCTGTGCGCTCACCAGGTCATTTCCCCCCTGCAAAGAAAGGCGGCGGAAGAAGAAGAGCTTGGCGAGAAATTCGATACGGAGATCACGTACGTGTTTAACTGGGCTTCGTAACCACTCCAGAAAGGCATTCTTGCCCACAGGCGTTAAGGAAAACACACGCTTAGAAGGGCGAGTCTCCTGGGCTTCCAAACTGGACCGTAAGAGACCCTCACCCTCAAGTCT
>DAOVAK010000302.1 GCA_030671095.1 Deltaproteobacteria bacterium
CGGCCATAGAGCTAGCCGAATTATTGACTGCTTCTTTTAGGAAATCTCAAGCATCAACAGTGCCGTATAAGCCAGGACAGCTGCACCAAGTGGCAGGGCGCTTTCGTCTATGTCAAAACAGCTGCTATGCAAGGCATGAACCTCGTTCACATTCCTGGCCCCGAGGTAAAAATAGGCCCCTGGGACTTCCTTCAGGTAAAAGGCAAAATCATCCCCCACCATAGAAATAGGGGCTTCTACTAATGACTTTGCCCCTAGGCAGGCTGTCGAAGCTTCTGCCACCTTATCGACCATTTCAGGGGAGTTTACCAATAACGGGGTCAACTGCTGGTAGTCCAACGAGACCTTCGCTCCGAAGCTAGCGGCCGTATTTTGACAAATTCTCTCTATGATGTCCGGGAGGCTTTGACGCATCTTCGGGTCAAGGGTCCTAACGGTTCCAGTCAAATCTGCCTGTGAGGCAATGGTGTTTTCCGCCTGCCCACCGTGAAATGTTCCAATAGATATGACTGTTGGTTGTATGGGATCGACCTCTCTGCTCACGGCCGTCTGCAAGTTCATCACTAGGGCTGACGCTGCCACAACGGCATCGATGCATTTGTGAGGCATTGCTCCGTGGCCGCCCTTGCCTTTCATGGAGATCCTTATGGTGTCTATAGCAGCCATGAGAGGCCCTTCTCTGAGCCCAATAGACCCTACGGGCAGTTCTGGATTGACATGAAGTCCGAAAATGGTGTCGGGTCGTGGGCTCTCAAACCCGCCGTCTGAGAGAACGGCTCTGGCCCCTTGATCGATTTCCTCGGCGGGTTGAAAGACCAATTTTATGTTTCCTTGAAACTGCTCTCTCAGCGGAGCCAAAAGGTTAGCCGCACCCAACAGGCAGGCCACGTGGGCATCATGGCCACAGGCGTGCATGATACCTTTTTTTTGAGAAGCGTATGGGACCTCATTCTCCTCCTGAACTGGCAAGGCATCCATGTCCGCTCGCAAACAGACGGTTTTCCCATCGCCACGGCCCTTAATGAGTCCCACAACCCCTGTCTTTCCCACGCCTGATCTAAACTCGATGCCTAAGGCTTTTAACTTGTCGCAGATTACCCGGGCGGTCACCTTTTCCTCAAACCCCAGCTCTGGAGTTCGGTGAATTTGCCGCCTTATTTTTGTCAACTCTTCGGCGATATCTTTCGCTTTAGCATTAAGGGTATCTGCCCGCTCTGTCTTCATTTCATGGATTTTCCCTTTGTGAACTATTCTTTAGCATTTCGCTCCACCACGAGGTCCTTGATAACCTTGCGTTTGTGCAAGGGCTCCACCGTGATATCCTCATCCACAGGTGTGGTGCAGACCAGCTTTACTTTGCCATTGACCACGACCTGGCAACCCATGCACTTCCCTATCCGGCAGGAACAGTAAAATCCAAGGGTGGGATCCAGATTCTCCGCTATGTAAGTGAGCGTGTTCAGTACGCTGTTCTTCCCCGTCAGGGGCACCTGATAGGTCTCATACTTGGGTTCCTCTTTTGTCCAAGGCTTGGAGCGTAGAATCTTCACCTTCACTTTTTTGGTTTTATCCTCCATGTTCGTCACTCCGTTCTACCGTATTTAAGAATCTTCTTGGGGGGTTCTATCTTGGTCACGACTACTGGCTCACTGCGTATATGCATGCCGTCGTCCTTCTTGCTCACAATCTGATTCTGCAACCAGTTGATATTGTCCGTATCAGGATAATCTCGACGGTACAACGCACCCCGGCTCTCGGTCCGTTTTATGCTGGTCCGGCACACCATCTCCATGATGAGCAGCATGTTCTCTAGTTCAAGGGCCTGAACCCATTCACGATTGAACACCCGCTCCTTAGCCCGCACGCTGACCTGGGGCAGTTCCTCCTTTTGCATCCGCAAAAATTCAGCGAGGGCTTCCTCCAAACTTTTCCCATCGCGGATGACGCCTGCCTTTTCCCAGGCGATTTGTTGCAGCTTTTTCCGCAGATCAATAGTGGAGATACCACGCTTCCGCTCCAAAGGGGCAAGTGCTTTGCGCCGTAACGCCTCGAGTTGATTCTTGTCAATGGAGGCCTCGCCTCTACCCTTGGCATACTCGGCTGCAAACATTCCCGAACGACGGCCCCACAAAATCATCTCCGTAAAGGCATTCCCTGACAGACGGTTGGCACCGTGGACACCTCCAGTGGCCTCTCCGGCTGCGAACAAGCCTGGAAGACTCGTCTCACATCGCTCGTTGATCCTTACCCCGCCATTGAAAAAATGACTCGCCGGTATGGACTCGATGGCTTCTCTTTTCAGGTCTGGGAGATAGTCCTTCATTTTAAAGCCACCGTAGAACAAATAAAACTCTGGCGGCATCCACTCCTCCATGTAGTCGATCAAGTTATCTGGCAGATGCTTGAGGGAGACATAGACGCCTCCATGGGGGCTCCCCCGGCCGGCAAGGACCTCCGTCATCATGGCTACCGATGCAATATCCCGGGTGGTCCACTCATATCGCCCGGGATCCCATTGCTCCATGAAGCGGACCCCGTGCTTGTTCAACAGCCACCCGCGAATATAGCCACCCGTTGACAGGATAAAGGGCACATCCACCCCCTTTATCGCCGGTGGCCATGGAAACACACCGGGCAGGAACATGGGAAATTCCATGTCCACCATTTCAGCACCCGCCCGGTAGGCCATGGCGCTTCCATCTCCAGTCAGTTCCTCGGGGGCTGTGGTGTAAGGATACATCCTCATGGCACCCCCTGTGCACAGCACCACCGCCTTGGCCTTGAACACCACCAACTCACCTGTGGCTCCGTTTATTCCGATCGCACCCACGACCTGGCCATTATTGGTCAGAAGATCCTTGATCATGGTGTAACACTCAAGTTGAACATCCGTGCTCAGGACTGCACGCCTGAGGGGAGGCATCAGCTTTACCCCAGGAATGACGACACCCCGAGGGTAAGTATGGCCGGAGGAGTGAACTAGTCCGTCAATCTTCACTCCTAAATCCAGAAGATCTTGCAGCCGATCTGGGGCTTCCTCAACATGGATCTCAGCCAATTTCTGGTTATTCAGGTGCTTGCCGCCTTTCAGCATATCTTCAAAAAAAATGTCCTTGCTGTCCCGCGGATCCGCTTCCTTCAAACCAAAACGGTCGTGCAGGCTCCTGCTGTCAACATCCAGATCCGCATCACCCGTCACCGTGGCCCCACTTCGTCCGATATTGCTTCCCTTAGTCACCACCGTGACTTTCATACCACGTTTGATGGCCTGCAAAGCGGCGGGCGAACCTGCGCCTTCACTTCCCACAATGAGAACATCCGTCTCAACGACCCTGTCTGTCAAACCCTTTAACTTAGCCATCTCATGCCTCCTTTTGTTGCTCGACAACCCAAAAGGTCTTTCTTGCAAATCTAAATTTCAGGGTCCAATATTTCATGTTCGAGCCACCTTCCAACCCATGCCCAATGCTTTGTCAATGACTTTATAATTACCTTTTCCGCCCCCTTGCCTTGCTTCATGATGCTGAAGTCAATGCTTTATAGCGTCCGTAATTCACGAGAAGCGAGGGAGAGGATCTCGGCCCCTTCTGGAGTAACCACGAGATTCTGCTCCGCAATAAACGCACCCTGTTCGCTCACTACACCGGGCTCCAGTGTTATGACCATACCTGGTTCAAGTGCCGTCTGATCGTAAACGGCGATATGCGGTGGCTCTGTGCTCATCAGGCCCATGCCGTGGCCGAGCCGCCCTGCCTCGAAAGTAAAATCCAGTCCAAGGCGTTCGGCCTCCGCGCCACAGGCCTTCGCCACATCCGAGGCGATGCTCCCGGGTCTGATAGCCTCTATGCCCTTGTCGGTGATCCAATTGATGATATCCTGCAGCCTTTTTTGCTCATCCGTTGCTCTGCCAACCACCCCGGCCCTGCAGAAATCGCACCAGTATCCGTTGGACACAACTCCCATATCAAACCATAACATGTCGCCTCTCCGCAATGCCCGGTCCGTGGGCATCCCTGCAACGCGATCGTAGTTTCCCGGTCCCGAACAGATGATGGTGAATCCCAGCTCCGCACCCTCCTCCACGATGACCTTGGTTGCCATCTGGGCCGCTTCCTTTTCCGTCGTCCCCTCGCGGGCCTGAGAGAAGCAATACTCAAACGCCTTGGTTGCCACCTCACAGGCACGACGGTGCGCCTCGATCTCGGCCTCGGATTTCACCATTCGTAGTTTCCATAAGAGATTTGAGGCATCGACGAATTGCGTCCCATCGAGTAGCTCCTGCATTCTCACGAAGTCGTTATGAGACACCCCCAACCGCTGCTCATAGCCGAGCTCGGCCCCGATACGCTTGCCTAAGAGTTGGAGTTCGCCCAACACCTCCTTTACCGTCTCAAAGGGGACACCAAGCATGCCAGGATATCCCCGTACATCGGTGATCCAAGAATCACGACTCGCATCTTCACGTTGGAAACCTTGCACGATCAAGACCGGATCACGATCTCTCGATAGAATGAGCAACACCGGTCGCGTGAAGGTCGTCCATGGTGCGAAATGACGAAAGCC
>DAOVAK010000310.1 GCA_030671095.1 Deltaproteobacteria bacterium
TTCCGAAATACAAGAGTAACCTATCGGCATTCAGACAGGCTGTCTTGCAATTTGTCATCCCCCGCCAAAGGCGTCGGGAGATCCAGAATGTTTTGATTCTCCGCGATTTTCCTGGATTCCCCTTCGACTTCGCTCAGGGTGGTGAGCCTGTCGAACCACGGGTCTCGCCTAACGTCGTATCGAGTACGGGGCTGGCTTGCGGGGCTCGCCCGGTCGAAGATCCCGACGTCTTCGGCGGGGAATGACAGTTTTGTCCAATTGCGACACAGTCTCCAGGCGAGGCGGGCGGGGGGATTTCTTAATCTACTTCAGTTTCCGAGAGAGAAAACTAAGACATCGAGACCTTTGAAAAACGTTCAATTTTGTTCAAGGTCAAGGAAGGCGAAGATTTTGACCGCAGGAATACACGATAAGTATTTCGAGGATCAAAATCTGAGTCTGACGCGGAGATTGGGCAAAAGGGAGCGTTTTTCAAAGGTCTCTCATCATTTCTTTTGCGTGGGCCATGGCCTCCGGTGAAACCACCTTACCTCCCAGCAGGCGTGCTATCTCCTTCACCCTCGCTTCCGCATCCAGTTCCGAAATAATGGTCTGGGTTCTCATATCTTTGACCCTCTTCTTTACGAGGAAGTGTGTGCGCCCCTTGCTTGCGATCTGGGGAAGATGGGTTATGCACAGGATCTGATGATATGCGGCCAGGGATTGGAGTTTTTCCCCCACCACCTCTGCGGTGGCCCCACCAATTCCGGAATCCACTTCGTCAAATACGAGCGTTTCAACGGACGCGGTTCTGGCCAAAATGGTCTTCATGGCCAGCATGATTCTGGACAGTTCTCCGCCAGAGGCGATCCTGGAAAGGGGCCTCAATGCCTCTCCCACATTGGGTGAAAGCATGAACTCCACCTCATCCTGCCCATCGGGGTTTATCCCTCCCATCGCGCTTTCCGGATCTTCCTCGCCCACAGCACCCTGCACATGGAAGCGGACCTCAAACCGGGTCCCCCCCATGTCAAGGAGACCGATTTCACTTTTTACGGATTTTTCAAGGGCCTCGGCTACCCTCTTCCTCTTCTTGGATAGGAGGGTCGCCCTTTCCGTAATGTCCCTTTCCTTGTCTTTGAGTGTTCCGAGGGTTCTCTCCAGCTCCGCCTTTTTCTGATCCAGGTTATCCACCCTATGAGAGAGTTTATCTCTAAGGCGCCTCACGTCCTCAAGGGAGGGACCATATTTCCTCTTTAATCTATTTAACAGCTGAAGCCTCTCCTCCACCTCCTCCAGCCGAGTGGGATCTACGGTTATGGTCTTTCGCAGATCACGGAGTTCCAGGGCTGTCTCTTCCAACTCCACCTTGGCCTTCACGAGGGCATCCTTAATACCGGTGAGCCTTCTATCCACCTCAGCGCCTTTTTCCATCCTCTTGATACAGTGCGAAATATCCGAGAGCACAGAATCCCCTTTCTCATAGAGCAGTTGATAGGATTCCGCGACACTCTCCCTGAGCTCCTCGGCGTGTCGAAGCCTTGTTCTTTCCTCCTCCAGAAACGCGTCTTCACCTTCTTTTATTTGGGCTGTCTCAATTTCTTTCATCTGAAATCTGGTCAATTCCTGTCTCTCTTCATCCTCCTTGATGCCTCTCTCCAGCCGGCGGAGCGCCTCTTTCAAGGACTGATATTGCCTGAAAGATTCATTCAGCTCCAGACGCTCAGGGGTCAGGCCTCCGAAATCATCCAAAAGATAAAGATGGTTGTCCGGCCTGAGCAGCAATTGATGCTCATGCTGGCCTGATACACTGATCAAGGTGGCCCCGATCTTGGACAACGCCTGTAACGTGACCATGGAATCATTAATCATGATTTTGTTGCGGCCCTCGCGAGAAAGGGTTCGCCTGATCAACAACTCCCCTTGGAACGGAAGCCCCAAGACAGACAATAATTCTGAAAGAAACGGGTGTTCAGGGAGGCTGAAGAGGGCCTCCACCCTGGCCTCATTTGACCCGCTTCGTATCAGGTCCGCGGATGCCCTCCCTCCCAGGATGAGATTTACGGCATTGATGATAATGGATTTTCCTGCCCCGGTCTCTCCTGACAGGATATTGAGCCCGGGCTTGAAGCTGATGTCCAGACGGCTGATGATGGCAAAATTGGAGATGGTCAGTTGAACAAGCATGGGAAACAGGCTTCGCTCCGAAATTGGCCTCCGGCCCGTTAGGCCTACGCCCCGGAGGGAGTAATGGAGTATTGGAGTGATGGAGTGATGGATGACAGGTTTAGTACGGTTTATGTGTGGCTGTCAATGTTGAGGATTTAGATCGGTTTCCAGGTGACCCTGAGGACCTCTTGATAGGTGGTATCTCCTTGCAGGAGCTTCTTAACGGCGTTCTCGCGGAGGGTGATCATCCCTTCCCTCTTGGCCATGTCAAGCATGGCCTCCACGTTGGCTTCTGGAGTGATCATCTTCTTTATAGATTCTGTGACAGGAAGCACCTCGTAGACACCGCTTCTGCCAAGATAACCGGTTCCCCGGCATTTCATGCAGCCCTTTCCCATGTGGAGTTCCACAGGACCGTTCTTCCCCAGATCCAGGCCAAGGGAAGCCAGTTCTTTTGGGTCCATCTCAAAGGGCTCTTTGCAAAAAGGGCATATCTTCCTCACAAGACGCTGGGCCAATATACCCACCAGGGTGGCCTGCAGCAAAAAGGAGGGTGTTCCCAGATCCTGAAGACGGGTGACGGATGAGGGGGCGTCATTGGTATGCAATGTGGATAGGACGAGGTGCCCGGTTAAAGCGGCCTGAACGGCGTTTTCCGCCGTCTCCAGGTCTCTCATCTCACCGAGCATGATGATATCCGGGTCCTGTCTCAGAATATTCCTCAGGATGGAGCCAAATGTGATACCGACCAGGGGCTGGACCGCTATTTGATTGAAGTCCTCGTGGATCATCTCAATGGGGTCCTCCACCGTGGTGATATTAATATCCGGAGATGAGAGTTCACGGAGCGTGGAATAGAGGGTCGTAGACTTACCACTTCCCGTGGGACCGCACACCAGGACAATGCCATGGGGCATATGGATGAATTGCTGGTAGCGGATCAGATCCATGGACGTGAAACCGAGGTTTTCCAGGTCCTGGAACAGGACGTCGGGATCACTGATCCTCATGACCAGCTTTTCACCAAAGGCCACGGGAATGGATGAAACCCTGATCTCCGCCTCCACCCCTCCCTTTTCCATCTTGATTCGCCCATCCTGTGGCCGCCTCTTCTCGGCCATGTCCAATCGGGAGATGGTCTTTATCCGGCTTATGATCGCGTTGTGAACGTTCTTGGGAAGTTCATAAATAACGTGCAGAATACCATCTATGCGGAGCCTCACCACACTCTTGTCCCTTTTGGGCTCGATGTGCACATCACTGGCCCTCTGGTCAAAGGCATAGCTGAGTAGGTGATCCACGGCATTCACGATGTGTTGATCCGTGGAGGGCAGCTCATCGTCGGCCCTGAGGCGCACATATTGCTCCAGATTGCCCAGGTCCACCGAAGGGCCAGCAAACTGGTTCTCTGCGGCCACGATGGAGCGCTTGAAACCGAAGAACTCGTTAATCAACTTAACGATATCTGTCTTGGTGCTGACCACCGTCTTGATTTTTAATTGGCTGGCCTGAGCGATGTCCCGGATGGCCTCCTCGTTAAAGGGATTTGGTGTGGCCACGGTCAGAAATCCGCCATTGATGGCAGTGGGGAGGACCAGGTGTTTCATGGCAAAGCCCTGAGGTATGGTGGTGGTCACCAGATTGAGGTCCAACTTGAGGGGATCTATTTTCTTGTAAGGGATCTTCCAGGCCTTGGCGAGGGCCTGAAAAATGGTCTCTTCATCCAGTATGGTGTAGGGGTCGTCGGCCCTCTTCAGCTCCAGGTTGGTAATCACATCCACGATCGTGATGGGATTGATTATCCTGCCCCTTGAAGAAGGAGAGGCCTGGCGCGCGGCCCGTAGCCTTTCCAGCTTCCTTTTGATGTTCCTCTTCTTGTTGAAGATCTCTTTTTTCTGGTCCTCGGTGATGAGACGAAGTTTCTGGAGAACTTTGAGGACGTATTCTTCAGACAATCCTTTATTGGAATCCTTTGGCATTTCAGTGACCTATTTTAAGCCTACAAATAAAATCCTAGAACGTCTGCATATTATTCGAATTATTAGCAATTTATTCGCTACATTTTAATATTATTGGCTCTATGATGGCAATGAAAATTTTTTTGGACTCCCCGCGAGAATTCGGGAGGACAAGGCTTTCTTGTCTGAATCACCTTACAAAATCCCCCTTGATCCCCTCTCCGAGGCCGCTTCCAGCCCGTAGAGCCTCCAGGCCGGAGGGTAGGCTACGAGAGCCGGAGGCCTTTATATAAAGGGGGACCTGAACGTCCTCCCCTTTTTTAAAGGGGAGTTAGAGCCTGCCCGCCATCGCGAGCCTGCTCGCTCAGGCGAGGCGGGCGGGG
>DAOVAK010000253.1 GCA_030671095.1 Deltaproteobacteria bacterium
ATCCAGGCGGCCACGCAGGAGTGTGACTCGCCATACTATCATTACCTGGACGCTGTTGGCGGAGGCCACTTCACCAACGAGCCGGAACTTGTAGCGGCCCTGGCCCACGATGCGCCCCTGTCCATCGCCTGGTTGGAAGAATTGGGAATCATGTTCAATAAGCTTCCCGATGGGCGCCTGGACGTTATCCATTTTGGAGGGTCTTCCCGCAAACGCATGCATTCTGCGCGTGATATGACTGGTGCAGAAATTATGCGAGTGGTGAGGGACGAGACCCGCAACCGCTCCGATAAGATCACTGCCCTTGAGTTTTGCCCGGCCGTGGAACTCCTTTTGGATGAGGAGGGAAAATGCGCTGGTGCCATACTCTACAATATGGAGACACGTGAATTTTACGTAGCCAGGGCCAAGGCAGTAATCCTCGCCACCGGGGGTTTTGGAAGACTTCACATCAAAGGATATGCCACCACAAACCATTACGGGGCCACGATGGACGGTGTGGTCCTGGCATACCGTGCAGGGGTCGGGAACAAGTACCTCTATGCCACCCAGTACCACCCCACAGGCGCCGTCTACCCTGAACAGAACGTGGGTCTGTTGATCACCGAGAAGGTGCGAGGCCTCGGTGCCCACGTGTTGAACATAGACGGAGAGCAATTCTGTTTTCCGCTGGAACCCCGGGATGTGGAAACTGCCGAGCTGATCAGGGAGGCCATGCAAAGGGGTAAAGGGGTCATCACGCCCACCGGACGCGTTGGGCTTTGGCTTGACTGCCCCATGATCGACTTGCTCCATGAAGAAGGCACGGTTTGCAAGGAACTGCCTGCCAAGTTTATCCAGTTCCAACGCCATGATATCGATATCAGCAAGGAACCCATGCTCGTTTATCCCACCTTGCACTATCAGAACGGCGGGATCGACATTAATGCCAACGCGGAAACCCCCTTACCGGGACTTTATGGGTCTGGTGAGGTGGTGGGCGGTATTCATGGGGAGAACCGGTTGATGGGCAACAGCCTCCAGGATATCATCGCCTTCGGGCGCCGCTCAGGGATTAATGCTGCTGAATATGTGAAGAAGGGCGTTCAACTGAAAAAGCTCACGTTGGATCATGTGGTTAAATTTGAAAAGGAACTGGAAGAGGCGGGCATTGAAAACCCGGTCGTTGCCCCCATCCTCTTGCCCGATTACTCCACCGAAGAGGTGAGCGCCCGCAGGTGGTCGGATGCCCTCATCGAGAGCGAATAAAAGGCTGCAACTCTTCGTACTGAAAGGCCTCTTCTATTTCCTTTAGAGTCTCTGCCTTTCGCCGCTTACGGTGTCTGATGAAGTATCCGATGTCCTGAAGGATGGCGTAGTAGGCGGGCACCATGGATAGGATGAGCAGTGTGGCAAAGCCAAGACCCCACATGATAGCCGTGGCAAGGGGAGCCCAAAAAGGAGATTTGCCCCCGAGGCCAAAGGCCATGGGGGCCAGCCCAAAGATGGTGGTCAGCGACGTGAGCATGATGGGGCGCATACGCACATGGCAACCCCTTACAATGGCCAGATAGAGCTCCCTTGGACTTTCTTTCCAGTAACGGTTAATAAAATCTACAAGAACGAGCGAATCATTGACCACAATCCCTATAAGGGTCAAAAGACCAATGAGGGTCACAAAGGTGAGGGGATTGTTGCTGACCAGCAGACCCACAAAGACCCCAAGGGTAACAAAGGGAATGGTGATCATGACGATCAGGGGCTGGGTAAAGGAGTTAAACTGAAGGGCCAGAATGAAAAAAATCAATAGGAGTGCCAGCATACCTGCGTTCCAAAGTTCCTTTAGGGAGGTATCCGTCTCTTCCTGAAGACCCCCAGCGATCATCCGTGCCCCAGGAAAATTCGTTTTTATGGCGTCAAAATAGTCTCTTGCGATCTTATTGGCCTTGACTGCAGTCATCCGCTCTCCGCTGAAGTTGTAGAGAACCCTCGCCAACCCCTTTTTCTGGTCCTGGATACTCTTGATACTCGCCGTCACCCGAACCGTTGGTATGCCGTTGTAATGGTAGATGTTGTGAAAACCCGGGTTCATACGGATACGAGCCACTTCCTTCAGAGGAACCATCCCAGACCCAGGGGCGGCGATCTTTAGGTTCATCAGATCATCATAGTCGCGCCGGTATTCGGGCAGGTATTTCAACTTGATCTCCTGTTCCTCGTCCCCTTGATTGTATGTGGCAACCCTTAGACCATGAAAGGCTGCCTGTACGGCCATCACAAGGTATGCCTGATCAATCCCCAATTTTTTTGCCTTCGCCTCATCCACGGTGATTTCCATAAACTGCTTCTGCCTCGAAAAATCATCCTGTATATCCACAATCCCTTTATGTTTCGACAGCTCCCCCCGGATAAGGCGAGAGGCTTGGGCCGATGTCTCCCAGGTCGGTGACTGTATCTTCAGATCCACATCCGTTCCCACAGGAGGGCCTTCCAAAAGCCTCTCAAGGGTAAAGGCTGTGACACCATAGGAAGTGAGAACACGGCCCACTTCATCCCTTATGCCTTCCATCAGCTCCACCACACTGTGATTCCTCTCTTTTGCGTCCTTGAGGATGACGTTGAGTTGACCATAGTGCGTGCCCCGGACAGGCTCATAATTGACCTCTTTGAAGCCAGCAATGGCAATAGGCGCTTCCAGTTCATCACCAATCCGCTCCTTTACAAGATCGGTAAGGGCCATAAGGGTGTCACTGGATCGCTGCAATGTGGAACCTACGGGCAGGTCAAAATTGATGTTGAATCGGGGAAAGGCATCTGTCTTGGGAAACATCTCGAATTCGGTCATGAAATAGAGGAAGAAGACGAGAATGGTAGAAAAGACTATGACCAGCACCGAAAGGTAACGGTGTCGAAGTATCATCCGGAGATAAGGGTAATAGACCCTTCTAACTGGGCTGAATACATCAAACCGCTTTTTGGAAGCGGCCTTTTCCAGGGCCTTCTTCGGTGTCAGTTCCACCACGTGGGATGGCAGCATGAAAAACACCTCAAAGAGGGAGGCAGCTAGAGCAAACAGGACCACTTTGGGCAGAATTCCCAGGAATCGTCCAATAATGCCACCGAGCATGAAGAGGAGAGGGAAAAAGGCGGCCATATTGGTGCATACCGATGCAAGAACGGGGGCGAGGACTTCCCTGCTCCCTTGTAGGGCAGCTTTTGCTGCTGGTAGGCCCTTCTCAATGTAACGAAAAATATTCTCGAGAACCACTATGGCGTCATCCACAACCACGCCGAGTACGAGGATGAGCCCAAAAAGAGTCACGCCATCAATGGAAAGGCCAAAGATCTTCATGAGTGTGAAGGTGAGGAGAAATGCGACTGGTATGCCAATGGATGCATAGACGGCATTGCGCAGACCCATGGATATCCAGAGAATAATGAAAACGGCGATGATTCCTAAACCTGCGTTGGTCTGGAGTTCTTTGATTCGTTGTTTCGTCACCTTCGACTGGTCAAAGTATACGGTGGTTCTCAGGCCTGGATACTGACCCTCCATATCCTTCAATTGGGCCCGCACGTCATTCACAATCTGAATCATATTGGTGTTTCTCTTCCGTTTAACAGCCAGAACGAGTGCGTTCCTTTTATCGATGAACGTCAAGGTGTGAGCCTTTTCCAACGTGGGAGTCACTTTGCCAATATCACCCAGATAGACAGTCCCGCCGTTCACGCTTCTTAGGGCCAACCCGGATAGCCCTTCCGGGGTATCAGGTTCTCCAAGCATCCTAATGGCCGTCTCGTGAGGACCCATTTCCACCGCCCCGCCCGGAAGGTTCCTTGCACGATTGGCTATGGCCCGTGCCACTTCCTGAGTACCAATTCCGTATGTGGCCATTCGGTGCGGATTCAATTCCACCCAAATCTCTCTTTCCCTCTCCCCATGAATTTCCACCTCGGATACGCCTTTAATGTCCTCCAGAATATCTGAAACATCCTGGGCAATATCCTGAAGCTGCATCATGGGAAGGTCGCCCGATAGCCCCACCATGCAAACGGGGAAAAGGGCTATGTCGATTTCCACGACTCTCGGGACCTTTGCCTCCTCAGGAAGATCGTCCACCCGGTCCACTGCATTTCGCACCTCTTGCATGCCTTGATCGATCTCGTATTCTGACAGGTGTGTCTGGAAATAGACGTGAATCTTTGAGGTGCTTTCAAAGGAGTTGGATTCGTATCGGCGTATCTGGGAGATGCCCTGGAGCTCATCCTCGATCTTGTTTGTGACCAGCTTCTCAATCTCTTCTGGAGAAAAACCTTCGGCGATAGTCACCACGATGCCTTCGCCAATGGTAAGATCTGGATCCAGGTAGCGCGGCATGGCGCGGTAGGAGTAGATACCCAATACCACGATCAAGATCAGGGCCATTCGGACCACAACGGGTCTACTTATGCCAAATCGAGTGAGAAACATATTGGATTACATAAGAAGTGAGCTAAAATGACTAAAGTGACCTGCCCGCCAATGCCTCCCTGCGAAGAACATCTTTGCCAGGTTAAGCAATCAGAACCAGCCAAACGGATAGGCGCACTCCCAAATGGCTATGGCAGGCGGGACTAAAGTGTCTAAAGTTAGGCCCCAATCAATGGAAAGAAAAACTTCTCCGTTAATAAAAATCTCTTTTCCTCCGTACGAATGCCATCCCGCTACGCAGCTAATGCAGGGCAAGCTCCCGCGGGTATCCAGAAAGTTTGCACACTGGATTCCCGCTCCCCGTCTTCACGGGGACAAGCTTCGCGGGAATGACTTTATGCACGCGTAGATGAAGCAATCCAGATCAGAGCTTTGACTTCGTTGCCTTTAAATCGTGAAATCCACTTTAGGCATTTTAGGCACTTTAGCTCACTTTAGTCACTTCAATACGTGACGGTATCTTCCGTTTTCAATCCTGCTGGATTGGTAATGACCAACTCGTCATCATTAAGGCCTGAGAGGATCTCCACTGTCCCTTCATAGTAGGAACCCAAAGTGACCTTCCTAAACAAAGCCTTTCCATCCTCGAACACAAACAATCCTATTTGGCCATTCTCCTCCGAAAGCCAGGCCGAAGGGATTTTGATGGATTTCTCTTGGCTGGCAATGGGGAATTCCACCCGCACAGTCATACCG
>DAOVAK010000045.1 GCA_030671095.1 Deltaproteobacteria bacterium
CCCTCTCAAGCATCAGGTTAACATGAGCGTATGTTTGATTCATCGGGTAGAGGACGAGATGGGATTGATGAGGAGATTCTCCACTGAAAAATTTCGAAAGTAACGGTATGAGGTTTTCAACAATATGTACCGTATCTAATGAAACATCGCCGCCAACGTCCGTCCCCCAGCTCTTGAAGAGATATTCATTGGCATTCCTGAAAGCACCATAATGGATTTGCGTCACCATTCCTCTCTCCTGGTTCATCTCACACAGTTTGTGCATCAAATAGGATATAAACTCCCCTGTTTCCCTGGATCTGATCCCGAATTTCTTCTTTTTCTCGTATGCGTCATGGAAAATCTCTTCTGCTCTTTTCTCCCTCACTTCTAATCCATATGGTTCCAGTAAACCGTGGTCGCTAGCCTTTGACCCCCTTTGCGAAAAATAGTCATGCCTCTCTCTCAGGGCCTCCACAAGGCCCGTGAGTGTCGTATCGCTCCCGGTCAATTGGCAGATTCTCTCGACCTTTGAGCGCCAATCGTCGGTGAAGATATTGCAATAGGCATCCGGTCTGAAGGTTGGTAAGAACGTGATTCCTTCTATTTTTTTTGCCATTTCGTGATAGCGCAAATCATCTGCGGGATCATCTGTAGTACAGAGAACCCTTGCCCGGATCCTTTTCAGTATGGCTTGGGGCAGCATGTCCTTCCCTTTTAATCGTTTGTTGGCCAATGTCCATATCCCCTCGCCTGTATCCCCGTTAAATAACAGGTCAATATCGAACATCCTCCGCAAGTCCAAGTGCAACCATTGATGAACATGATTCCCCTCAAGGTCGGGAAAGACCTTACTCAGTGCCATCCACTTTTCGTAATCGGAAATCTCAGGATCCCGAGCAAGGGCGTGCGAAAACCCAGGCATTTTTGCTGCAAGTTGGATGATGTAGTGATCGTTGTTTGCATATTCTTCCCTGGGCTCGAGTACTTCTGCTCTCCAAATATTAGGAAACGGATGGTTCTCGACAATCTGCCTTAAGTTATGATGCGTATGGGTATCAACGATCCCCACCTCTTCTCTGAAGGGAACTGCAACTTCATGGTACAATATTATTGCTTCTTTTGTATCCAAGAGCCAATTCTCTCCAAGAAACTTCTCCTCCTCCGGCATTTTCCCTCTCCTCCAAAATGATACGTTATCTCATACAATACAATTTGCTTTACAATGCGATACCCAAGAAATCATTACCCCTTTCCCTCATCAATTACCGGGCTGAAGACCCCTTTACATTAATAAACATTTCGAAGGAAGTCAATTTCCGGTGGGTTGGATAAAAATTGGCCCTTGACCTATTGGGAAAATACTTATCCTTCATAAAGGGTGCCGATGGAGGCTTTGCACAACGGTTAAGCCAAAAGACCAGATTTCTGTCCAACAGAAGAGCGGACGGGCCGATAACCGCACTGGAGATAGATGCATCAAATTGCATGATTCTCGGCTGGGCTATTCATAGGCCTTAAAAAGCTTGCCGTTATGGGGGCTGCAGTGCTGCAGCGAAATACAAGTGCTGCGGTGTTGCAGTGCTGCTGTGCTGCGGTCAAAAAAAAGAGCTTTGGTGTTGCAGTCCTGCAGTGCTGCAGTTGGGAGAGGAAAAAAGGTCTGAGGTGAGGAGCTAGGATGGAAGAGGGAAAAGGGAAAAGGGAAGAGGAAGGAGGCAGTAGGCAGGGTAAGGGAAAAGTGTGTTTTGGATTTCTTCTTCTAGATAACCCTTGTTCCTCAGATTACGATCACGGACAACGGTGTTCCCTGGAAGCTCAGGAAACCACAATCTTATTTTTCTTGACAAAGAGAATTAAACGGTCTATCCTGGCGACCAATAAAAGGGAATGTGAAAAAAAACGTAATTGGGGAAGAGCTAAAAATAAGGCCAGAGGGAGGTGAAAATCAGTTAGGCCGTAGCTGGACAAGAGGGAAGCTTTTAGAGAAAAGCGAAACTGCCTCGACAAAAAAAGAGGAAATAGAAAGGAGGGATTTAATATGTATAATATGTGTAGACGCTTGTTAGTATTCAGTCTAGCGGCAGCCTTCGTTCTTGGTCTGGCTGCCCCGGGATTTGCGGCCAAAAAGACTCTCCATATGTATACCGCTTTTGACGTAGACGAGAATAAAATATATGTAACGGCCTTTGAGAAATCACATCCCGACATAGCTGTCAAATGGGTACGGATGTCTTCGGGAGAGGTTTTGGCCAGGGTAAGGGCTGAGGCGAAGAATCCGCAGGCAAGTATCTGGTTTGCAGGGCCAAGCACTTCCCATATAGCTGCCGCGCAGGACGGTATACTCGCGCCCTATAAGGAATCGCTCGCCTGGCAATACCTCCCAGCTGACTTCAAGGATCCGAAGGGACGCTGGACCGGTTTTTACACGGGATTCATCGGCTTCGCGACGAACAAAAATTTTCTCAAGAAGAAAGGGGTAAAAGCACCCACATCCTGGTACGATCTTCTTAAACCGGTATTCAAAAAAGAGATCTCCAAGGCCTACGCCTATACTTCAGGCACCGCTTACACCACCTTGATCTCGCACCTTCAAGCCATGGGCCCCAAAAAGCTCGGTTGGGACGAGGAAGATAAGGAATATGTCAAGAAACTGAGCGCGCAGATGCACCACTACACCAAGGCGGGCTCAGCCTGTGTAACCGAAGCAGGATTAGGTGAGGTGGCGGTGGGCATTGCCTTCTCTCATGATATCATGGCCAAGGGTATCAAAAAAGGATATCCCGTGGTGATGAGTTTTCCCAAGGAGGGAACTGGGTACGAGATCGGGGCTGTCTCCCTACTCAAAGGTGGACCTGAGCCAGAGATAGCCAAGGTATTCTTTGATTGGCTCATGACTGCTGAGGCTCAAAGTCTCTTTAAGAAATGGAACAGAGTTCCTCTGAACCCGGAAGCGTCGATTGCCGAGGGCCTCGTAACCGCGGCCCAGGTCTCGGTAATCAAAGGCTTCGGCGGACGAATCACCTGGTACGGCCAGCGCAAGGACAAAATGATCGACCAATGGAGAAAAATCACCGGTCGATGATGGAGGCTTCGTCAAAACCCAACCGGAGAGGGGAGGGTCTTCCCCTCTCCGGTTCTCTTAATGTTGGGGTTACGGAGGAAATCTACTGAAACTCTCTCTCTACCTTCGAGACAGCAGGAGCGAAGTCAAGAGGTTAATCAAAGATCCTGTTTTACTCATTAGCATCGCTTTCATATTTGGACTGCTATTCCTCTTCATCGTATTTCCACTCATAAAGGTTTTCCAGTACAGCCTCTGGCCCCGCGGGGAGTTTTCCGCCAAGTATTTTGCAGAGTTCTTTGAAAGATCATATCGATGGCGGCCCCTCATTAACAGTTTGACTGTGGCAGCCCTCGTGGCTCTTTTCGGGACCGTTATTGGCTTCATTTATGCTTATGCGATCACCCGTACGGATATACCATTCAAGGGATTTTTTCGTACCGTAGCCACCTTCCCCATTATCTCCCCTCCCTTTCTTATCGCCCTGGCCGCTATCTTTATTTTTGGAAATCATGGGGTTATAACTGAGCTCTTTGATTTAGATTGGGATATATATGGCTTGGATGGGTTGGTTCTGACCGAGACCCTGGCCTACTTCCCCATCGCCTTTATGACCCTGGAAGGGGTTCTTTCCAAGGTGGATCCAGCTATTGAAGAGGCCGCCCTTGACCTGGGTGCATCCAAACTGAGGACTTTTTTTACGGTAACACTTCCCCTGGCGACTCCAGGAATAGCCTCAGCGCTGCTCTTAGTCTTTATTAGATCCTTAGAAGATTTTGGTAATCCCATCGTAATTCAGGGTGATTTTCCCGTGCTTACCGTTGAGGCCTTTTTGGCCATTACGGGCATGTACAATATGCCCTTAGGGGCAACTCTGGCCATCTTTTTACTTGTGCCGACAATGATAATCTTTGTTGTGCAAAAATATTGGGTCTCCCGAAAGTCATACGTAACGGTGACCGGCCGGCCATCGGGAGCAGGTCTTCAAAGCACGGAAAAAAGCACCAAATACCCCCTCATGGCAGCCGTGATATTCCTGAGTTCATGTGTACTTCTCTTTTATGGAGTGGTCCTCTACGGTTCCTTTACGAAACTATGGGGAGTGGATTACAGCCTAACTCTCGAAAACTTCCAGTACGTCTTTACTGTGGGCGGGCAATACATTAAGGATACCCTCATCATCGCCATAGTAGCAACCCCTATAGGTGGAACATTAGCCATGGTAATAGCCTATTTGGTGGTAAGAAAAAGATTCCTCGGCAAAGGAGTAATGGATTTTGTCTCCATGCTTAATTTTGCCGTACCGGGAGTTGTCGTGGGTATCGCTTACATATTGGCCTTCAACACCCCCCCTATGCAGCTTACCGGAACAGCCATGATCATAATATTGGTTTTTATTTTCCGAAGAATGCCGGTGGGGATAAGAGATGGGATAGCTCAACTGCAACAGATAGATCCGGGTATTGACGAGGCGTCTACCGACCTAGGAGCTGGTATGTTCAGAACGTTCGGTAAGATCGTATTGCCCCTGATTGCTCCTGCCTTTCTATCAGGTATGGTTTATATGTTTGTAAGGTGTATGACGGCTATCAGCGCGGTTATCTTTGTTGTTTCTGCCGATTGGCAGTTGCTTACGGTGGCCCTCCTTCATGAAGTGGATAATGCTGATCTTGCCCAGGCCGCCGCTTACGGATACGTAATTATCATTATGGTATTAACTGCAATAATCGCACTGAGGCTCGTAGTTGGGGGTATATTAGGCAGAAGAACCACTTTGTTCCAGCCAGAATAGACTTTGGAGAAACCAGATGGAAAAGGCCGAACTCATTCTTGAGCATGTCAGCAAGATTTTTGCGGAAGGCACCCCGAGAGAGGTCAAGGCGGTGGACGATCTTTCTCTAAAGGTGGATAAGGGACTTCTCGTTACCCTCCTGGGGCCATCAGGCTGCGGGAAAACCACCACTTTGAGAATGATTTCCGGATTTGAGCATCCTACCAAAGGGAAAATTTTCATGGGGAATAGGCTCATAAATGATATTCCACCTCAGCGTCGAGACTCAGCTATGGTTTTCCAGAGCTACGCCCTTTTTCCTCACATGACGGTATTTGAGAATGTAGCCTATGGTTTAAAGGTGAGGAAATTTTCTCGTCAGGAGATTAAAAGAAAAGTAGCCCAGGCTTTGAAATTGGTCGAACTGGAAGGCCTGGAGGACCGAGCTTCTGGGCAGCTTTCCGGCGGTCAACAGCAAAGGGTTGCCCTTTGCAGAGCTCTGGTGACTGAACCAAAAATCTTATTATTCGATGAACCTCTTTCCAATCTCGACGCTAAACTGAGAGTTACTACCAGAGAAGAATTGAGAAAACTTCAACAGAAACTCTCTATAACCAGTATCTACGTTACCCATGATCAGGCCGAGGCTATGACTATCTCCGATGAGATAGCTGTGATGAAAGATGGTCGCATTCAGCAAATCGGATCCCCAGACCAAATTTACCTTCATCCTGCCAATAGATTTGTGGCTGATTTCATTGGTGAGGCCAATTTCTACCCCGGGACCATTATCAAATCGGAAGATGGTCGCGTCGAAGTGGAGATGTTGGATAGGGTAATAACTATTCGTCAGGATGGTGATTTTCATCCCGGGGATAAAGTGGACGTAGTGGTGAGACCTGAGACGGTAGAAATAGTCGCTAAAGGAAAAGGCGATTTCGACGGGGTGGTAGAATTCTCCCATTATACAGGGTCAATAGCCACTTACCGCCTGGAATTAAGAGGTCGGGTGGAGATGGATGTAAAGGTTTTCAACCCTCAGGAAAAAGGTAGGTTAAGAGATGAGGAGGTAGTGGGGGTAAGGCTTCATCGAGAAAACATTCATCTTCTCACGGAGAAGTAATTGCCTATAAACCGATGAAATCCACAGAAGAAACATGTCCTCTCTCCATAAGAGTAACTGTCTCCCCGATAATCCCCTGAGTATAAGCTGAACCATGTTTTGGCCACACTCATAGGGAGCAAACGCGCCTCCAAAAATATCTCAATCTGAGAAAAGAATTCAAATTTTGCTTGAACTTGTAGTTTAAAGTTTAATAGATTAAATTCACCTCAAATACTGATAACAGGAGATGGTTTCCCATGTATGATATTACTTTTCTGGGACACTACACCAAGGATACCATTGTATCCACAAGCGGCACCCGAATTGTAGACGGAGGTGCAGTG
The DNA here is from genome assembly GCA_030671095.1 of Deltaproteobacteria bacterium. The sequence continues at coordinate 6,261 of DAOVAK010000045.1, forward strand.
TTTTATGGCGCCAATGTTGCTGCCCGGATGGGATTAAAAACCGCTGTAGTCACCCGCCTTGCCCGGGAGGACTTTAGAGTGGTTGAGGAAGTGGAAAGGCTGGGAGTACGGGTATTTGCCAAAGTCACACCCAAGTCCACCTGCCTGCGCCTTGAATACCCCTCCTCCAATATGGATGAACGGGTCATCCGCGTGGCCAGTAAAGCGGGCCCCTTCACACCTGAAGACGTGGAACACATTGAAACCCGTGCCGCTGTCATTGGCGGCTCCATGCGGGGCGAAATCAGTCCGGGGGTAATAGAAAAACTCGCCGAAAAGACGGATAGGATCGCCGCGGATGCGCAGAGCTTTGTGCGCATCGATCGGGAGGGCACCCTCGTTTATCATGAATGGCCGGAGATGCAGGCAGTTCTGGCTTTGGTCCACGTCCTCAAAGCCGATGCGGTGGAGGCGGAGTTGCTCACCGGTTCCTCCGATATCCGGGCGGCGGCCAAACTACTCCACGAGCTCGGCCCTCGGGAGATTGTGCTCACGCACCGTGATGGGGTATTGGTCTACGATGGGGGTCAATTCCATGAGGCGGGCTTTTTCCCAAAAGAACTGGTGGGACGAAGCGGCCGCGGCGATACGTGCATCGCCTCCTATATGGCCAGCAGGCTGAATGCTTCGCCCGCTGAGGCAACCGTCTGGGCGGCCGCTCTAACGAGTCTCAAGATGGAGGCGGAAGGGCCCTTTCGCCGGGATATCGGCGAGGCAGAACGGTTAATCCAGGAAAAATATTGAGGACGCTGGAATATCCAGGCGAGAATTTTCTGGAGTTTCCGGATTTTCTGGAAGACTCCCTTGTTCCTGAGCGTAATCTGCTGGAGAGGGTCACTTCGGAACAGGTCGTTGCCCTGGTTCCCTGGAGCGAACATTAAAGAATTTTGGCTAACCATTCTTGGTGAAGCGAAACGGCCGCAAACCCAATGTCTGAGTCCGCAGGACGAGTTTTGGGTTTGCAGTGAAGGGAACTTTAGAATGGTCCAAAATTCTTTTCAGGGAGTGAAAGGGAATTTGGGCAACAGACCGCAGAGCTTTGAAGCGAAGGGGCAGGGGAGCCCTCCGCGGAAATATTTGCTAAAAAAGCCAGGAAACTCCAGGAGAATTTTCGATTGACAAATGAATATCGCTGAATTAACATTGGTCTGGTTGGGATTGTCTCAATAATTCTCATAAGCAAAGGAGGGGAAAACCATGAAAGGGAAACTTCTTATTCTGATTATTCTGTTTTCATTGATTCTTCCGGCAGGTATAGTCAAAGCCGCTGACCTCGTAGTCTATGCAGCTCTTGACTACAAGACGCCACGAGAGATCATCAAGGTATTCGAGGAACAGACGGGCTTGAAGGTGGAACTTGCCCTTCAGATTGAACAGGCAGGTACCGTGGCCTCCAGGATCAAGATAGAGGCAAAGAATCCACGGGCTGATGTTTTTATTGGAGGGAATTCGAACATCCATGCCAGCCTGGCGGCGGGAGGATACCTTCAGAAATATCGCTCACCTATGGTGAAAGAGGCAGGGATAGACCCGAAGTTTATGGATCCTCAGGGTTATTGGTCAGGATGGTATCTTGGGGCGATGTGCATCCATTACAACACGAAGAGGTTTAAGGAGGAGATTGCCCCAAAGGGTGTTAAACCACCTTCCTCATGGGATGATCTCTTGAACCCTGTCTATAAGGGTGAGGTGATCACTTCAAATCCCGCTACGACGGGAAGTGCGGTTATTATCACGGCCACTCAGATTTTCAGATTGGGCGGTGTGGATGCGGGCTTCAAATACATAGCCAAACTGAACAAAAATGTACGCCAATACACCCGTGGTGCGAATGGATCCATTGATTTGGTATCAAGGGGAGAAGCCATCGTAGGTACGGCGTGGGGGCATGATACCATTGCCAGGAAAACACGGGAGAACCTTCCGATAACGGTTGTATTTCCGAAAGATGATGGTTACGAAATTGGAGCGGCTTCTATTATTAAAGGGTGCAAGAACCTCGCGGCTGCGGAGAAGTTTATCGATTTCCTCCTCACCCCGGCTCCCGGAGAGATCAACGCGAGGATTGGACTGAGGTACCCGGTGAGAAAGGGCGTTTCCCTCCCCGCTGGAGTTCCTCCTTTTGAAAGTCTGAGCTTCGTAAACTATGACAATGAAACGGTGGTAAAGAACCTCGAGGCATGGAAGAAAAGGTGGTCTGAGATCACTGGACATTAATTTTTTCCAAAATCTCTAAGGATCCTGACCGTAAGAAGAATCATCTTTGGCTAGGTTGAGCCCTGGTGCTTGACCTAGCCAATCCTTCTTCCGCACATATTCCCTCTCAATCGAACAGATGAATAATCATGGCAACAACTAGTAAACATCATGCCAGCATGATCAGTTATGAACGATGGATAGAAAACCAAACGGAAATTACATGTAGGGAATAGAAATGGGTAAGATTCTTAAGGAACCTCTTTTACTCATCACTCTGCTCTTGGTCCTTTTAGCTCTGGGAGTCTTTGTCCTCTATCCCATGGTAAGTGTTTTTACCTATCCTTCCATTAAGGATTTTCTCAGCATCCCGAAGAATGCCCGATACGTAAGGGCCATTTATAACACCTTTATTATGGTTTTGCTATCCACATCCTCAGCGGTTATTGTTGGTTTCCTCTTTGCCTATACCTTTGCGAGAGCTGATGTGCCCCTGAAAAGGGTTTTCCGGATAATATCCCTTCTTCCCCTTTTTTCACCTCCATTCATGATCGCTTTTAGCTACATTTTGATGTTCGGAAGGAATGGTTTGGTCAGTTATACCTTGTTTGGTCATCGTTACGACATCATAGGATGGCACGGATTATGGCTGTCTGAAACCATCGCCTTTTTCCCCATGGCCGCCCTCATCATGGAAGGCGTGCTTCAATCCATATCCCCAAGCCTTGAGTATGCCGGAAGAAACCTCGGCGCAACGGGATGGAAACTTTTCCGCACCATTACACTCCCTCTGGCCAGGCCCGGTGTGGCCGGGGCAGCCCTCCTCGTAGCCATATACGTCCTGGCGGATTTTGGTAACCCCATCATGATTGCGGGGAATTTCATTGTCCTTCCTACGGAGGCGTGGTCCAGAGTCAGCGGCTGGGGAGATGTAACCGGGGCCGCAGTCCTCACTTCGATACTCCTTCTGCCAGCCTTCTTCTTCTTTATCTTTCAGAGATACTGGGTGGGGAGAAGGGAGTATACCACCATAACCGGCAAGGTGACCCTCGTGGATATGCCGCCCACCAAATGGTATATAAGATGGTCTCTGTTTAGCTTTTGCACGATTGTTTCGATCCTCATTCTCTGCATCTTTTTTGGTCTCATTGCCGGGGCATTTACAAAAGGATGGGGATTTGATTACAGCCCCACCCTGAAACACTGGGAGCACATCTTCTCTTTTTCCAAGCCCCTCACCAACAGCATATATTTCGCCCTTATCGCTGCCCTGGTGAGCTCGAGCTTTGCGATGGTGAGCGCCTACCTTGTAAGCAGAAAGGAGTTCGTAGCAAAGAAGGCGTTGGATTTCGTAGCTATCCTCCCTGCAGCAATCCCCGGGGTTTTCTTTGGGATAGGCTATTCCCTCTCCTTCAATGTTCCCCCTTTTGATCTATACGGTACCTCCCTCATCATCATATTCAGCATGATTTTCTGGAATATTCCCATGGGATACCAGACCGCTTACGGGGGATTTCAACAGATTTCTGCTTCCCTGGGTGAGGCTGCTTCCAATCTCGGGGCAAGAAGTTTAAGGATTTTCTGGGATATAGAACTGCCCCTCCTGAAATCCGCATATATTTCGGCCTTCATCGTATCGTTTATCCGGGCTGTCACAACCCTCAGCGTGGTTATCTTTCTGGTTACATCGACAAATATTGTCGCCACCTTTCGCATTCTCAATTTGGTAAACGATGGATTCTTAGGTCAGGGGGCAACCTTGACGACCGCCCTTTTATTCTTAACCTTTCTCATTTTGGGCTGTGCCAGATTCCTCTTCGGGAGGAAGATTGAACTATTCAGGATTTAGAGGGGGACTTCCCTATATGCCAGATATTCACATAAGAATAAAAAACTTAACCAAGAAATTCGGCAATGTTGTTGCGGTAGACAATGTCTCGTTGAGGATTGAAAGGGGAAGCTTCACGACACTTTTAGGCCCTAGTGGCTGTGGGAAGACGACAACTCTTCGCCTCATTGCGGGTTTATACAATGTCGATCAGGGGGAAATCTTCTTTGGAGAGAGATGTGTCAACGATGTCCCCTCCCACCAGCGTAACGCCACTATGGTCTTCCAGGACTACGCTTTATTCCCCCACATGACGATTTTCGAGAATGTTTCATACGGACTGAGACTCATGAAATTGCCCGCCAAAGAGATAGAGGAAAGGGTTGAAAAGACCTTAAAATTTCTTGGGTTAGAGGAATTAGGAGAGCGAACTCCCGGAACGATCAGTGGAGGCCAACAACAACGTGCAGCCCTGGCAAGATCCCTGATTATGGAACCAGAGGTATTACTGTTGGATGA
>DAOVAK010000430.1 GCA_030671095.1 Deltaproteobacteria bacterium
TGGGTAGAAGTTGATCTGTGTAACGCGTGTAAACGCTGTATTAGGGCATGTCCGTATGGTGCCATTGAAATGAGGGAGGATAAAGCGCACATCCTGGAACGTTGCACCTCCTGCGGCGCCTGTCTGGAGGTGTGCAAGGAAAAAGCCATCCTATCGGATATGGAGCCAAGGGTGGTTCCGGATTTCAGCGACAGGAAAGGCGTTTGGGTTTTTGCTGAACAGAGAGGCGGGAAGCTTGCCCCGGTTTCTCTGGAACTTCTTGGTAAGGCCCAGGAGCTTGCTGGGCAACTCAAAGAGGAAGTCTCTGCTCTGCTTTTGGGTTCCGAGGTTTCAGCAATGGCCGACACATTGATAAAGCATGGAGCGGCGAAGGTATTCTTGGTGGAACATTCAGTTTTAAAAGATTACAGAACCATTGCCTACGCAGAGGTGGTGGAAGAACTGGTAAAAGAACACAAACCGAATATCCTTCTTATGGGTGCAACGCATCTCGGACGGGATTTGGCACCGCGTGTGTCGCGACGTGTGGTGGTGGGACTTACCGCGGACTGTACGGAACTGACCATTGATCCTGATGAAGGCATTCTTCTTCAGACCCGACCCGCTTTTGGTGGCAATGTGATGGCCACCATCGCCAGCCGGTATTCACGCCCGCAGATGGCCACGGTGCGACCGGGGGTGATGGAGCCCCAACCAAAGCCCGAAAACAAAGGGGATGTGATCAATCAGGAGGTTTCCCTGTCAGAGGAGAGGACCGGGTTAAAAGTGCTGGAAGTGGTGAGGGAAGAGAAGAAGCGCGTTAATCTTGCCGATGCCAAGGTGGTTGTTGCAGGGGGCAGGGGTGTTGGAGAAGCCGATGGATTCAGCGTCGTTAAGGAGCTAGCCGAGGCCTTGGGTGGTGAGGTGGCAGGAACTCGTGTCGCCGTTGAGGAGGGCTGGATCCCTGCGGATCGACAGGTGGGACAGACAGGGCATTCGGTTCGTCCGGAACTCTACATAGCCTGCGGTATTTCAGGGGCTGTTCAGCACAGGGCCGGGATGATGAATTCTAGATATATTATCGCCATTAACACAGATTTGAGGGCGCCCATTTTCCAGGTGGCAGATTGGGGAATCGTCGGGGATCTCTACGACGTCGTTCCTGAAATGATAAGACAGCTGAAACGTGCATAGAGCATGGAGCACTGAGCACGGAGCATAGAGCATGGAGCACGGAGCATGGAGCACGGAGCACGGAACATAGGGCATTATGCATAGCGCCCCAGTTGAATAGCTTTTAGATTCAACGGGGTAAACACAGAGCAAAGGGCAAAGAGCATGGAGCATGGAGCAAAGAGCATGGAGAATAGGGCATTATGCATGGCGCATATCCAGAGCGCTTTGCGCTATGCGAAAGAGGAGGTGTAGATGCTGAGGTCAAATGCTGAGGAACTTATCAGAAAAACCGTGGCCCGCTTTGTGGATACCGAACTGATCCCACAGGCCCAGGAAATTGATGAGAAGGGCGAATTCCCTTGGGAGATGTTTCATAAAATGGGACAGATGGGTGTCTTTGGGATCAGGTATCCGAAAAGCAAAGGCGGTGCCGGTGGAAACACGACCCTTTATTGCGTTATCTGCGAGGAACTCGCCCGAGGGCTTATAAGTGTGGCGGCGATTACGGCCATGCAGTGTCTCATGGGAACCAATTTTCTGTTCCATTTTGGCACCGATGAGATGCGGGAGACGTATTTCATGCCGGCTATGAGGGGTGAAAAGGTTTCATGCTTTTGTCTTACAGAACCGGAAGCAGGCTCTGACCTTGGGAATGTGAGCACGTTGGCCCAAAAGACGAAGGATGGGTTTGTTGTTGACGGGATGAAGACCTGGGTGACCAATGGCCCTGTGGCTGATTTTTTCACGGTCCTCTGCCAGACCGATCCTGTGAAAAAATTGAGGGGTCTCAATTTCTTCTTTTTTCCAAAAGAGACACCGGGCCTCTCCATAAGCAAGCCCTTTGACATGTTGGGGACAAGGACGACTCAGATTTCTGAGCTGGCCTTCAAAAATGTCCATATCCCACATGAGCACATGCTGGGCGCTGAAGGGCAGGGTTTAAATAACCTTCTTTCCATCCTGGCTGAGATCAGGACCATGACGGCGGCCCTAGCTATTGGCCTAGTTCGCGCAGCTCTGCATGATTCTATCCAATACGCCCACGAGCGGGTCCAATTTGGAAGGCCCATTAGCAAATACCAGCTCATTCAGGCCAAAGTTGCCGAAATGGCTGTCGATCTGGAAGCCGCCAGGCTCTTGACCTACAAGACAACCCATATGATTGATAATAAAATGGAATGCCTGAAAGAGGCTTCCATGGCCAAATACTTCGCTACAGAGGCAGCCTGCAAGGCAGGCGATTATGCCACCAGGATATTTGGCGCATACGGTTATTCCATGGAATACACGGCTCAACGCTATTACAGAGATAACCGTTTCTTTCTTTACGGTGGCGGGACACACGAGATCCTCCTACCCAATATAGCTCGGTGGGTGGGACTGTAGAATGACATGGAGTAGTGGCCTCCGGCTCGGAGAGCCTACGCCTCGGAGAGAGTAACGGAGTAATGGACTTAGAGGAAGAAGCCCTTTTTGCATTCCTTATCCAGTACTCCAGCACTCCAGTACTCCAGAAAACGACGCTGGTGTTAAGAAAACGCGATTGATGTAACAACTAAAGAGTCATAGGGCAGTGCGAGAACAGATTGAGTTAAGAGATTTGGGGTTGGAGTCCTTGAAGACGATTAGCTGGAGAAAATCTCTCGGTCAGCACGTCTTTGAGAACCTCAAGAGCGCTATTATCCGGGGCGATATGCCCCCCGGAAATCGCCTCGTGGAGAGCCGGTTGGCGGAGGCCCTAGGTATTAGTAGGACTCCGGTCCGGGAGGCGATCCACAAGCTGGAACGTGAAGGATTGATACAGAAGCTTCCACGGGGCGGTTTCTCTGTCTCGAATCTAACCCATGAAGAGATTGAGGAGACATTCGGCATAAGGAGTGTGTTGGAGAGTTATGCTGCCCGCTTGGCGGCCATCAAACATCAGAGACAAGAGTTGGAGCCTTTGGAAGAAAAAATAGAGGAGTTCCAGTACCATTTGAATCGTGGGGAAATGGAGGCCCTGCTCAAGATAAATACGGAATTTCATGGTCTGCTTTACGCTATGAGCCGAAGTCCCAAGCTGATCAAGCTGATTAATGATCTTCAGGACCAGATCTACCGGTTCAGAAGAATCATACTGAAAATAGAGACGATGGCGAAGACGAGCAATGATGACCATCGGCAGATGCTGAGCGCCATGAAGAAGCGGGATGCGGACGGGGTAGAGACGCTTGTTAAACAACATATTCTGAGAGGGCAAAAGATCGTACTAAAAGAACTAGAGAACCGATTTAAGAAATTCTAGGTAGTGCCCATCCGGGAATGAATAAATGGGCACTTGCAGTTTCCAGATCAGAAATGAGACATTTTTCTGCAAGGTCAAGGAAATCAAGGGATTGCGCGGAGATGTACATATGGTACGTCGCACAAGGAATCCCGCTGATTGACGCAGAGATTGCAAA
>DAOVAK010000215.1 GCA_030671095.1 Deltaproteobacteria bacterium
TGATGCTGTTCGATCACCTTGACTAAGGCACTTCCCACAATAATGCCATCTGCGTGCGGGGCCAGGGCGGCTACCTGGGAAGGTGTCCCTATGCCAAAGCCCACGGCCAGGGGATTGCGCACCTTTTTTCGGGTGCGGTCCAGGGCGAGGGCCAAGTCACGGGGAAGTTTTTCCCTGGCCCCGGTCACCCCGGTCACGGACACATAGTACAAAAACCCCTTGCTCAGGCGGTCAACCTTTCTTACTCGGTCCTGGGGCGTCGTGGGCGTCACCAAGAATATCGCGTGTAGTCCTGCGCGCCGAGCTACCCGACGCCATGTGCCGGCTTCCTCAGGCGGAAGGTCAGGGACAATGACGCCGTCAATGCCCACCCCGGCTGCCCGCTCCGCAAAATCTACTATGGGGTACTGATACAAGAGGTTGTAATAACTCATCAAGACGATGGGAAGATGGACGTCTTTTCTAAGGTCTTTGACCATGTCCAGGACCTCATGCAGGGTGAGGCCCGAGGCAAGGGCCCGCTGTCCGGCAGCCTGTATGGTGGGGCCATCTGCTATAGGGTCTGAAAAAGGCACGCCCAGCTCTATCATGTCGGCACCGGCCTGCTCTAGGGCCACAACAAGATCACGGGTTTGAGCTAGTGTAGGGTCACCTGCCACAAGAAACGGCATGAGGGCTGTTTTGTCTTTTTCTCTTAAGGCTTTAAACAGGCGGTCTATTCTATTCATGGCTCTCTGTCCTTCAGGTAGCGGCCAACAATATCTAAATCCTTGTCTCCCCGGCCGGAGAGGTTTATGAGTATTATATCTCTCTCATCAAACTCTGACGCACGCTTACAAACCGCAGCCACGGCATGAGCACTTTCCAGGGCCGGAATGATGCCATCTGTTCTGGAAAGGAGTTGAAAGGCTTCAAGGGCTTCTTCGTCTGTCACACAGACGTATTCTGCCCTCAGGATCTCCTTGAAAAAGCTGTGTTCCGGCCCCACGCCCGGGTAGTCCAGGCCCGGAGCCACGGAGTGGGCCTCTGAGATTTGCCCATCATCGGTTTGGAGGAGATAACTCTTGGCCCCGTGCAAGATGCCCACATGGCCTGCACACAAGGTGGCTGAATGCCTGCCGCTGTCTATCCCGTCCCCCGCCGCCTCTACACCGATGAGGCGCACACGATCTCTTGAAAACGGAGCAAAAAGGCCCATGGCATTGCTCCCGCCACCCACGCAAGCCACCAGAGCGTCTGGAAGTCGTCCCGCGGCCCTCTGAATCTGTTTCCTTGCCTCTTTGCCAATAACCGATTGAAACTCACGGACGAGCTTGGGATAAGGGTGGGGGCCGACCACCGAGCCGATGACATAATGGGTATCAGAAATGTTAGTCACCCAGTCCCTCAGGGCCTCATTGATCGCATCCTTTAGCGTCCGGCTTCCTGAGAGCACGGGTATGACTTCAGCACCCAGGAGCCTCATGCGCATCACATTGATAGCCTGGCGCTGGATGTCGGTCTCCCCCATATAGATCGCGCAGGAGAGGCCAAAGAGAGTGGCAGCCGTGGCCGTGGCAACGCCGTGCTGCCCCGCACCGGTCTCTGCAATGATGCGCTGCTTTCCCATGGCCCTAGCCAGAAGTACCTGGCCCAGGGTGTTGTTGATCTTGTGAGCCCCTGTGTGGGTAAGGTCCTCACGCTTCAGATATATCTGTGGACCCTTGAGTTTTCTGGTCAGGCCCTCGGCAAAATAGAGCGACGTGGGGCGACCTGCGTAGTCTCGAAGGTAAGCGGCCAGTGTTTGCTTGAATTCTCGGTCCTTGCGGTAATATCGAAATGCCTCATCCAGTTCCATGAGGGCAGGCATGACGGTCTCCGGGACAAACTGACCGCCAAAGGGTCCAAAGTAGCCTCGCTTGTTTTGTCTCATCCCGCCCCTCCCATTTCAGCTCGTGCTTCTGCGACGAATCGGCGCATCTTTTCGTGGTCCTTGATACCGGGTGCTGACTCCACGCCACTGCTCACATCCACACCACAAGGGCTGACCCGGTTGATAGCCTCTCTCACATCTTCCGGCGTCAAACCGCCAGAGAGAATGACGGGGCCATATTGTTTTGCTTCTTTTGCAAGGGTCCAGTCAAAGGTTTTCCCTGTGCCGCCGTGTTGCCCTTTCACGTAGGTATCCAGCACAAAGCCCCGCACACAGCCCTTGTAGGCTGCCATGGTTTCTATACTCTTTCTGTCCTTGACCCGTATGGCTTTAAGGGGCTTGAAGTCCAAGGCGTTACAATACCCCGGCGATTCATTGCCGTGAAGCTGGACCCAGTCGAAACCGCAGAATGCGGCGACCTGGCGCACAAATTCCGGATCCTCATCCACAAACACCCCGACCGTACGGACAAAAGGGGGCAGTGACAGACTTATGTCCTGAACCTTGTGCGGTTCCATCTTTCGAGGACTTTCAGCCAGGACAAACCCCACGGCATCCACACCCAGGCTGGCGGCAAGTTGGGCATCGGCTTGGCGGGTAATCCCACAAATCTTGATTCTGGGTAATGATTTTAACATTGACGAGACGAAAGTAAAATCGACTTTTTACGAAACCATCAAAATTACATATCAAAAAGCTCTTTGATCTTTGCCCCTATGTCTTTTGCCGCCATAAGAGCCGTGCCCACAAGCACGGCATCAATCCCTGCTTCTCGAAGACGCTCCACATCATCACGGGACGTGACGAGGGACGGGCATAATTAAATAACTAGCTCTCTCAGCCTGCAGTTGTTTTCTTCAGCATACTGTTCACCTCTTTTTACGGCGTAGCCCACCCCGGGCTGGGTCATCCCAAGCCGCCTTGATAAGTCCGTCAACCCGTATCCGAGTTCCCTCACCGCCCAGTAACAGAACAAGCCTCTCGCCTGCGCCTTTGTCTTTTCCCTGCTACCGGAGTAAATATCCTTGCTGGCTATGTTAAATATTTGACAGACTCGCTCCTCTACCGTCTTGAGATCGTAGCCCAACCGCTTCATCTCATAATACCGTTCAAACCTTTCTGCCGATGCTTCCAGTACCTGAAGCACAAAATCACTATCGCCTAATATCCGTTCATCTCCTTTTATCCTCTCTCTAACCTTTTTACCTAGACCCTTAACCGCTTTCCAGCCTCCATGACTACGAATCAGGCCCCCGCCGACGAGCTCCGGCCTCCTGCCTTGTTTTTCCCCTGCCTTTACATAAGAATAATACGCCTGCCTTGCTTCAGACAAACGCTTACCAAAATAGCCAAGCACATATCCCGTGTCCTGCCACTGCCTTTTCTTCTTTCCCATTAACGTGCTGTGCCCGCAGTATTCGTAGGTGTTCAGCTTGCTCAGTGTGGTAACCACTCCTGCCCTTAAGGGGTTTAGGTGAATATAACGAACCAACTCCTTCAAATAGACGACCTCCTCACAGATAATAGACTTGAAACGGTTCTGAAAAAGGGGACCGTGACGTCTGTAACGCCGGTTGAAGCTGACCACATATCCGGTCAGCAGCCTCCGCATGAAATTCGAAAGCGGCATTTCCCCGGTTCGGAATAGAAAATGGGCGTGGTTGGACAGTAATGCCCACCCGTAACAGGAAGTTTTGGTGGCTGGAATAAGATCCCCAAGGCGCTCTAACAGGTCATCGCGGTCTTTATTGCTTCTGAATATTTTCTTGCGTTCAATGCCGCGAATAATGACATGGTGTAACACTCCGGGGGCATCTAATCGGGCTAATCTGGGCATAAACCGTTGCTTAGCAAACGACCCCACATCGTGTCAAGTTAGTTATATATTTATGCCCGTCCCACCTCCCCCGCATCCCCCGTCTCCCACGCCTGTCCAGCCATGGCTGAATTTCGCTAAACTCAACTTGCATACGCAGTTCTTTCCGAAATCGTCGAGAAATTGACTTCTTGCGAGTCCATCAAACTTGACATCGTGACGATAATTGTATATATTGTCGTCAGTTTTCAATGAAATATGACGATGAGGCTACCAAATGATTCTGAAGCGAATATTCAAGGCCCCGGAACAGAGCTTTTTTCTTTTGGGTCCACGCGGATCTGGCAAGAGTACATGGCTTAGTGTCACCTTTCCCGACGCCCACGTGTTCGATTTGCTGTCCGAGGAGACATATCAGAGGCTGCTGCCGAATCCCGGTCTTTTCGCGGATGAATTGCGCGCCGTTCCTGCAGGCCACTGGGTAATCGTGGACGAAGTGCAGCGACTGCCTGGACTGTTGAACGAGGTGCATCGGTTCATAGAGGGGAAACGGCTGCGTTTTGTCCTGTGCGGGTCCAGTGCCCGCAAGCTCAAGCGTGCCGGCGTTAACCTGTTAGCCGGACGCGCCCTGCACAGGTCAATGCACGCTTTCGTGCCCGAGGAGCTTGGCGAAAAATTCGATTTGGAAGAGGTCTTGCGGTATGGCTCGCTGCCCATTGTCTGGGATTCGACTGCCAAACAGGAGACGCTTTGCGCCTACGCCCGGCTCTATCTGAAAGAGGAAATCCAGGCCGAGGCACTCGTACGGAATCTGCCCGGTTTTGCCCGTTTTTTGCCTATAGCGGCCCTTTTTCACGGCCAAACCGTCAATGCGACCAATATTGCCCGTGAGGCAGGGGTGGCGAGAACGACGGTAACGGGGTATCTTGATGTCCTCGAGGAAACACTCCTGTGCTTTCGGCTTCCTGCCTACGAAGCGAAACTGCGGGTGAGGGAACGGAAACTGCCCAAATGGTACTGGTGCGATTCCGGCATTGTGCGCGCCATGAAGCAGACCACCGGCACTTTGGCACCGGAGGAAAAGGGGGCATTGTTCGAGGGAATGGTAGCGCAGTTGTTGCGGGCTTATAAGGATTACCGCGGCATCTGTGACGATATGTATTACTGGGCGCCTTCCGGCCGATCCGAGACAGAAGTCGATTTCATCCTGGTCCGGGGTACGGACCTGATCGCGGTCGAGGCAAAATCCGGAAATACGTTTACGGACGCTTGGTGCAAGGGCCTGCGCGCCGTGGCGCAACTCAAATGTCTACAACGCCGGATCATCGTATACCCTCGCGGACCGGCAATGAGAACCAAGGACGGCATCGATGTCTTACCTTTTCAGCAGTTTGCTGACCAGTTGGCCGGTAATGCTTTGTGGAATTAACAGTAGTGGAAACGGCGGGTACTTGAGGAAACCGACTGGAAAGTCAGTGGAAAGAATGGGTCCGCTTAAATCCTGGGCATAAATCCAAATACACTACGAGGCCGGATGCGAAAACTCGGGATTCAAAGGGCATAGGTGAGCGGGACGCCGGATTAAATTATTATTGACTTTCAAAAATATCGGGCTATAATGTAACAATGATTGAAAGAAAGCTTTTTTCAGACCTGATAAGTCATCTCCCCCAAAAAGAGATAAGTATTATCATGGGGCCTCGCCAATCCGGAAAGACAACCCTCATGGATCTGCTGAGGGAACACCTTGATAAAAAAGGTGAGCGTACGCTGTATCTGAATCTTGATATTGAATGGGACAGGCCTCACTTTGAATCCCACTCGGCGTTGCTCAGGAAGATAGAATTGGAGTTAGGCAAAAAGCGGAGTTATGTTTTCATTGATG
>DAOVAK010000792.1 GCA_030671095.1 Deltaproteobacteria bacterium
GGTTGTGCTTACGGGAGAGGGGGCTGATGAGCTCTTCACGGGCTATCACTATATGAAACATTATCCCTTTGACAAACTCAACATGGAAGCGAGGCGCTGTATCGGGAACCTGCACAATATCAACCTTCAGAGGGCCGATCGTATGGGGATGCTCTTCAGTCTGGAACTGAGAGTTCCCTATCTGGATGTGGCCATGGTGGATCTCTCCATGAAGATCCCGCCGGAGCTCAAGATCCGGGAGCACCATGGCGCAAAGATTGAAAAATGGATTTTGCGCAAGGCCTTCGAGGATACCCATTACCTGCCCGCCGAGATCCTGTGGCGTTACAAGGTCCAGTACACGCAGGGTGCAGGGTGTGAGAGCCTCGGTGAGAAACTGGCCCATCAAGAGATGAGCGAGGAAGAGTTCCAGCGGATCAAAGCGGAGAATCCGAAGGCGACCATTAATAGCAGAGAAGCGGCCTACTACTTCAAGATCTTTCGACAGTTTCATCCGCAGGACTCCATCCTCGGATCCATCGGCATCTGGACAGGATTTGATTTTGCGGAAGAGAGGGAACGGGTCCGAGGCACCATGGATGGTGACCTGAAGCATGAGTACAAAGACGGAGATGAGGAGGCAAAAGAATGTAAGGCGGCCTAAGAGCGCCGCTGAATCCAAAGGAGTAGAGATCATGGGACTTCCAACACATTGTAAATATATCATTATTGGAGCCGGGATTCACGGCTTGAGCACCGCCTTTCACCTTGCTGAGGAGCTGAGGTCCAGGCAGAGGGGCTCTGGAAAGGATATCCTGGTCATAGACAAGACAGCCATAGGTGCGGGGGCGTCAGGCATTGCCTGCGGTGTAATCCGCAATAACTACTACCAACCGGCCATGCAGGAACTCATCGCCCATAGCGTGGATAGATGGGAGGAGGATGCCGAAGGGTATGGTTACCTTCCGGTCGGTTACATGCAGATATCCCCTGAGTGCATGCATGAGGATGTGGGTGAGATCTACGAACGCCAGAAGGATATTGGCTATGAGTCGGAATTCATCGAAGGCGAAAAGGACTGCCTGAAATACATGAGGAAGAATGTCTTTGATGACTGGCAGGCCGAGAACATTACCTCCGTACTCCATGAGAAAAGGGGAGGCTACGCGCACAATGCCAGGAGCCTCTACCGCCTTGCCGACAAAGCAGAGGCAGAAGGTGTTCGAATTGTCACAGGCCTTGAGGTGAAAGGATTTACCGAGAACGGCTATCTGAACGGTGTTGAAACGACAAGGGGAAGTATCCACTGTGATTATCTGGTCATCGGCGCAGGACCATGGGCGGGAAACTTTTGGAAAATGCTAAATCTTCCTGACAGGATCGACATCAAAGATGGGGACGGAAAAGTCCACAAGGACATCAAGATGTGGACCTACTGGTGCCTCCAGGAAGGAACCCTGGGTGTAAAACCATCCTTCGGGATGGACAACCGGGGGAAGATGCCTCCGGTCATCCATGTGGACACGGATGCACCTCTCTATTCCAGCGAAGATGGTTCTCTCATTACGGATGAGATATGGGGAATCTATTACAAGCCTGATTTTAACTTCAGGGGCATCCAGGGGGGGAGCACGCCACATCTTGTGGACAAGAAAGAGGTGAAAGTGGACCCCTACGGCATCGATTCTCCCGATTTCGTTGTGGGTCCCGAATTTGCCCACACGTGGACATCCGCCTTGGCCCACTGTCAAAAGAGGTATGAGGACAAGTAC
>DAOVAK010000342.1 GCA_030671095.1 Deltaproteobacteria bacterium
CGATTCATTCATGGAACTCATTAGACGCCTAGGAGCAGCAGCACTATTTGTCATAGGTAGGATAGGCCTTATGGGCCTCTTCCTAGGTAAGGCTTTTTTCTATTCTACAATTCCCCCCTTAAAGTTCTTCCGCGTGCTCAAACAGATTCATTTCATCGGATTGCAGTCCTGTCTCGTCATATTTCTCACCGGAGCTTTCACGGGCATGGTTTTGGGCCTCCAGGGGTATTACACCCTCAGCCGCTTCGGTTCTGATGCCTTTCTTGGACCCATGGTGGCACTGGCGCTCATAAAAGAGATGGGTCCGGTGATTTCCGGTTTGATGGTAACGGGTAGGGCAGGATCAGCCATTGCGGCCGAAATCGGTATCATGAGGATCAGCGACCAGATCGATGCCTTAGAATTGATGGGCCTTAATCCTTACCGCTATCTCGTGGTCCCCAACCTCCTGGCGGCAATCATTGCCCTTCCCCTACTCACAGCCATTTTTGATGTGATGGGGATTTTCGGAGGCTATGTGGTGGGCGTAAAGCTCCTTGGCGTGGGGGCAGGCACCTACTTTGGTGAGATGGCCAGCTACGTGGAGATGGAAAACGTTATGGAGGGGATCTATAAATCGCTCAGTTTCGGAATAATTATTGCCTGGATCTCCTGCTATAAGGGATACTATACCGGAATCCACACGGGATTTGGAGCCGAAGGCGTCAGCAAAGCCACCACCCAAGCGGTGGTGCTCGCGTCTGTGCTCATCCTTGTGTGGGATTATTTCATGACCTCTATCCTATTCTGAAAATCAAATTGTGAGCGGAGTGAACAGCGTTCATGATCGAGATTGAAAACCTCCATAAGTCCTTTGATGGTTCCCAGGTCCTGAAAGGGATATCTTTGCACATAGAAAATGGAGAGGTCATCGCTTTGATTGGAAGGAGTGGATTTGGGAAGAGTGTTCTACTAAAGCATGTGGCCGGGTTGATGAAACCGGACAAAGGGCGCGTGTTGGTTGATGGCAAAGATGTGGCCACTCTCAAGGGTAAAGCCCTCACCCAATTGAGAAGCCGCCTGGGGTTCCTGTTTCAGGGCGGCGCCCTCTTTGACTCCATGACTGTTTTCGACAACGTGGCCTTTCCCCTGAGAGAGAAGACCAGGCTTCAAGAGAAGGAGATCAAGGAAAAGGTCATCGCAGAGCTTGATCAGGTTGGTCTCTCCGGAGCAGAGGAGAAATACCCCTCCCAGATTAGCGGGGGAATGAAAAAGCGTGCTGCTCTCGCCCGGGAGTTGGTGGTGGCGCCTGAGATCATGCTCTTTGACGAACCCACGACGGGGCTTGACCCTATAATTGGTCATGCCATCCTGAACTTGATTGATAACCTTCATCAGCGGCTTCAGTTCACCGGCATCGTTGTCACCCATGAATTGGAAAAGGTGTTTAAGATCGTCAACAGGGTGGCCATGCTGCACGAAGGCGTTATTTTGGCTCAGGGAACGCCTGAAGAGATCGTTTCTTCAGAAGACCCGGTTGTTCAGCAGTTCATAAAAGGGGAGATCGAGGGACCCATATCATATCGATAAAACTGAGTTGTCATTGATCCTGATAAGTGCCTAAAGTGAGCTAAAGTGAACTAAAGTGCCTAAAATTAAACAAATAAAGTTAGTTTCGCCACGCTCTGGATTTCAGGAGCGGGGAGTGCAAATTGGCGTTATGAACTTAGCGGCGAAGCCGCGTTATATAAAATCGCAAAGCGATTTTATGGCAGGAGGTAAGAAATGAGGAAATTTGACCTTGAATTGGCAGTGGGACTATTTGTGCTCGCCGGCATTCTTTGCCTTGGATACCTTTCCGTAAAACTGGCAAAGATGGAAGTACTTGGGGGAGACGGATATGAGATCTATGCCATTTTTTCCAATACCGGGGGGTTGAAGGAGGGGGCGTCCGTGGTGATCGCTGGTGTGGAGGTGGGACGCGTCAAAGCCATCACGATTGAGGATTATGAGGCCAAGGTTGCCCTTACCCTGAAAGAGGGATTGGAGATACAGGAAGATGCCATCGCCTCTGTCAAAACCAAAGGGCTGATTGGAGAAAAATATATACAAATATCTCCAGGGGGTTCTGAAGAGATCATTCCGCCTGGCGGTGCCATCCTCGAAACGGAGCCTGCCGTCGACATAGAACAGTTGATCTCGAATTATGTCTTCGGGAAGATATAGGGACGTCCACACGGAGGTATTTATGACGCCTAAACGTCTCTTGCAAGTGATTGTCGTTCTATTTCTGATGTTCGCGATCTCAGCCCTGGCACAGGGAGATGGGCCTAAGGATCGGATCAAAGGGACTACGGACAAGATTATCGCTATTCTGAGTGATCCGGCCCTGAAGGCTCCTGATAAGGCCGATGAGAGGAAAAGACGGATTCGTGAAGCCGTGGATGAACGTTTTGATTGGGAGGAGTTCTCTCGGCGAGCTCTGGCACAGCATTGGAAAAAGAGGACCGAGGAGGAAAAGAAAGAGTTCGTCCCTCTGTTTGGAAAATTGGTGGAGCGAACTTACCTGGACAAGGTGGAGGATTATTCCGGCGAAAGTGTCCTTTATGTGGGGGAGCGCATCAAGGGAAAGTATGGGCTCGTCAAAGCAAAAGTGGTGACCAATGATAGGCGAGAGATCGATGTTGAGTACCGCCTTAAATATAAGGGGAGCGACTGGTACGTCTACGATGTCAGGGTAGTCGGTGTCAGTCTGGTTAAAAGCTATCGGGTTCAGTTCAATAACATCATTAAGCGGTCATCCTATGAAGATCTGGTAGAAAGACTGAAGGAGAAAGTGGACGCCGAGGAATAGGAGAGATTAAAGATTGAAGGTCTGCGCTGTTCAGAGAAAGGAGCTGCCCTCCCATGAGAAAGATCTGCGGGATACTTATATTTTCCACGCTCTGGTTCATCCTGCCCCCCAGTCTCTCTTTTTGCCAGTCCGTTGAAAACGTACGCCCCGCCCAGGCCCTCTCTTCAGATGAGCCGACGGAACAATTTGATCGTTATGACAGGGGCCTTGATATAGATGCGATCTCTGACCGTTTTGAATACCGTCGCTCTGCTCATCATGTGAAATGGAGTCGCGATCAGACTCCAACCAGTAACAATTACATCTCTCAAAAGCTAATCATAGCCCAGGCAACAAGATCCACTCCGGAGCCTCCCCAGTCAGAGGATTCTGAGGAAGACCTCATAGACCCCTTTGCAGATGAGGAGACGGTTCCGCCCTTGAAGACCATCCATGATCCCCTTGAGAAGATCAATCGGGCTTTTTTCTATTTTAACGACAAACTCTATTTTTGGTTTTTTAAACCGGTCGCCCGCGGATACGGTTACATCTTTCCTCAGTCTGTACGGATCGGCGTGAGGAATTTTTTTGACAATTTGGGTTTTCCCATCCGCTTTGTGAATTGTGTGCTCCAGGGAAAACTCGAAGGCGCGGGCCGAGAGGCCACGCGTTTTATGGTTAACACCACGGGTGGATTGGTGGGTTTTATTGATGTGGCTCGGGAAAAGATGGGTATTGATGAACAGGATGAAGATTTCGGGCAAACCCTTGGATTCTACGGATTAGGGCCAGGTTTTTACATCAACTGGCCCGTAGTTGGGCCATCCAGCCTGACCGACACAGTCGGAATCATCGGAGACATCTATACGCAACCACTGAACTATGTCATTGAGTTCAAGTACAACGTGGGAATAAGGGCCTATGATATCGTCAATAGCACCTCCCTCACTATTGGTGAATATGAGGACCTCAAGAGGGCTGCACTTGATCCTTATGTGGCCATGAGAGACGCCTATTATCAATACCGGCTGAACAAAATCAAGGAATAAACGGGAAATTGGAATAATGTAAAGGGGGACGCCCTTAAGATTTTAAGTTGACGAGCTATTAGAGTATTGATAAATGCGAATACATGCCAAGATTAGCGCGACTAGACGCACCTGGTGTTTTACATCACATTATGATCATATAAAAGGGGACGTTGTTTCTAAAACAATGCAATAAGGTGCTGTAGAACCAACGTCCCCTTTCTCGAAAAGTGAGTTAATTATTTATTTATGCCCGTCCCTCTTGCTAGTCGTTAGGAGTACTAAATGATTCTATTGAAGAGAAGCTATACTGTTATATGAACCGTATATATTATGGCAAATCAAGCTCTTTACAAAATATTTGGACGGGAAGTACCCTTACGCCATTTTTT
>DAOVAK010000790.1 GCA_030671095.1 Deltaproteobacteria bacterium
GCCGATGTGGGGAGTCTTGTAAATGTCCTGCAAGCCTTGGTAGATCAAGGGAACACGGTGGCTGTCATTGAGCACAACATGGAGATCATTAAGGAGGCTGACTACATCGTAGACCTGGGTCCTGAAGGGGGTGACGAGGGAGGACGCGTGGTTGCAGCTGGTTCGCCAGCGGATATGCTCGCCAATCCAAACGGCTCTCATACCGCACAATACCTTAGAAAATACTTAAACGCCTGAACCTTCCCAAAACGAATCTTATTCTTATGCTTGTCATTCTCTTTCTATCTTTTACCGATTTCAGCCCAAGAGACTGTCGAAAATCCGGCTTCTGAGAGGCTGATGGAAAATGTCCATCCCGCAGGCTTTGCTGCGGGACGAAATCCCGAGGAATGAGGCGTACATAAAAGTACGCCGCAGTGACGAGGGATGAGGGTAACGCAGCAAATGGGCGTTTTCCGACAGCCTCCAAGGCTGTTTTCGGTAAGGCGAGGCTTCATCTATGGGATGTTCCCCATTTCTCGAGGTTTGCAATACACTTGACAATAAACCATGGAACAGTAATAAAGTCTTTCTCCTCTAATCCTTTGTATCTCAAGGAAGGAACTTATGAAATTACACGAATATCAGGCCAAAGAAATATTCAGGAACTCTGGAATTCGTGTGCCGGATGGTCAGGTTGCAACCTCTGGTGAAGAAGCTATACAGGTTGCCGAAAAACTAAATGGCCCGCCCTGGGTGGTTAAGGCCCAGGTCCATGCCGGGGGACGGGGAAAAGGGGGCGGCGTTCGGGTCGTCGATTCCCTTGATGATGTGGGAGAGGCGAGCCAGACCATCCTGGATCAACCATTGATTACAAAGCAGACGGGCGCTGAAGGGAGAAAGGTCCATCAGGTCCTTATCGAAGAGGGTGTGGAGATTCATCAGGAGCTTTATCTGGCTATGGTGATCGATAGATCCCTGGCCAGGCCTGTTATGATCTTCAGTCAGGCCGGGGGCATGGAAATCGAGGAAGTAGCGGCAAGATCGCCTGAGCTTGTCTTGAAGGAATTTGTGGACCCCAATACGGGTTGGATGCCCTATCACGGAAGGGCGTTGGCCTACCGGCTTGACCCGCTTCCTCAGCCAGAGACTCTGAAGGCGTTGATTTCTCTCATGGCTCGTCTATACGAGACCTTCATGCGCCTCGATTGTTCCCTTGCAGAGATCAACCCGCTGGTCGTTACAAAAGAGGGGAAAGTTGTGGCACTAGATGCCAAGATGGACGTGGATGACAATGCTCTTTTCAGGCAAAAGGAGCTGTTGGCCCTTGATGATCCAAAGGAAAAGGATCCCTTGGAATTGACGGCAGGGCAATACAACCTCAACTACATCCGCCTAGACGGGAACATTGGAGCCATGGTCAATGGTGCCGGCCTGGCCATGGCCACCATGGACGTGATCAAGATGGCTGGCGCCGAACCGGCCAACTTTCTGGACGTGGGTGGTGGGGCCAGCGAGGAGATGGTCGCAAAGGGTTTCGAGATTATCCTGCAAGACAAAAAGGTGAAGGCTATACTCATAAATATTTTTGGTGGGATTTTGAGGTGTGACGTCCTGGCCAGGGGTGTCTTAGGTGCCGCAGAGAAGACAGAGATCCCAGTGCCCCTGATCGTCAGGTTAGAGGGGACCAATGTGGAGGAGGGAAGAAGAATACTTGAAGATTCTGGCCTAAAGTTCTTGGTGGCCAAGGACATGGCAGAGGCAGCAGAGCTGGTGAC
>DAOVAK010000217.1 GCA_030671095.1 Deltaproteobacteria bacterium
GACAAGGCCCTGGCCGGAGAAATTGAATGGACCATTGAGGCAGCTGTGGAAGAACTGGACAGACATCTTTCCACGGGCAAGTTTATTGGTATAGGAGAAGGGATGCCCGCACGACCATACGGGAAGAAAACCCAAAAGACCTATAGCCAAACCGAACGCATGGATGAGCTACGAAAAGTCATGGATGTGGCGCAAAAACATCAAGTCCCCGTAAGGGTCCATACCGGCTCCCCCATGGGGTACATGATTACCTATACCAGGTGGCCCGAGAATTTTCATCCGAACTGGACACGAGACCTTGCGGCTGAATATCCGGATGTGCCGATTATCTTCGACCATGGGGGTATGCAAGGGGGGCGATGGGATACCCTTGTGGAGGAATGTATTCAGGTGGCCGCTAACCATTACAATGTTTATCTGGAGACGGGCCTTTACTGGACAGAACTCTACTACAAGGCCCTATCTGATCCCAATGTGGGGCCGGAAAAGCTCATGTGGGGCACGGACTGGGGGGCGAGCATTCCCATCCAGACGCAGCTCGGTTCAGACCCTCAATCCTATGCCGCGCAGGTGCATAAGGACGGGATTGTGCAGTACCAGGTGGATATCATGGGCTGGAGCCTTAAGCAGGTCAGCCGCCTGAATATCTCTCAGGACGACATGAACCTGATCTTGGGTGGCAACGCCCTTCGTATCTATAAGATCGATTTTCCAATAAGCCGTATGTTTAAGATCATCGGTTAGCCAAGGGATTCCTTTTAGACTGCCTTTCTGGCCAGTTTGGGAAAACTGAAAGGGATCTTCCTTAATAGTGTCAAGGGCGCTAATACTGCTAAGATGGCAAAAATCAGATAAAGGGTCAGGAAAATGGATAGTAAGCGTTATCTGGAAGGTTTTATTCCCTATAAACAAGAGGTCATTGAAGAATATACCAAGTTAGGGGGATGGCTGAACCTAACCTATGGTGAGCTCCTTGATCGAGCCGCTTCTCAATATTCCGAAAATACGGCCGTGGTCGATGACAGGAATCGCCTTACCTACAAAGAGCTCAAGGAAAAAGTGGATCGGTTCGCCATTTCCCTCATAGAACTCGGCATAAAAGCCCATGACCGAATTGTTTTACAGCTACCCAATCGTTATGAATTTGTGGTTGCCTTTTATGCATTCCAGAAAATCGGCGTGGTGCCTGTTTTGGCTATCCCCCGTCATGGGTATCAGGAGATATCCCTATTTGTCAGACTGACGGAAGCCGTAGGTTGGATTCTCCCGGCGAGAGACGGGAAGTTTGACTTTACGCCATTGATCGATCAAGTACACTCGGCGTGTGAAAGTCTCAAATACATCATAATGCCTGAAGATGATGAGGATTTACCTCCGAAAACTGTTTCAATGAACAACCTTATTAATGACGTGAAACTTGAGGATTATGATCCTCATTATCTGGATCAATTCCGTCCGGATCCCAATGACGTGGCCGTCTTGATCCCCACCGGAGGGACCACAGGTCTTCCCAAGATGGTGCCCCGGACGCATAACAGCCTGATCATCACCAATAAATATATCTCCAAAGACTTGGAAGCGTCAGATAGTCTGCTGCAGGCAACTCCCGTGGGACATGCCATGGCCATGCAAGGGGCTGTGAATTGTGCGGTGTACAAGGGCGCCACGTTGGTTCTCCAAGGGATACCTCGGCCGACGGAGATCATGGAAACCATACAAAAGGGAAAGGTTACACGGGTGTTTTTGGTGCCTACCCAGCTTGAAGGCGTGGTGAATCATCCTGATCTGGACAAGTACGACCTCAGCTCTCTGAAAATAGTAGGCACCACAGGAGCGGCCCTTCCGAGAGACATCGCTCAAAAGGCGGTTGATTACCTGGAAAAGTTTGGTTGCAAATTCTCAGGGAACGCTTTGGGGGCATCAGAAGGGCTTCTTGCTCAGGGAGATCCAGATGATCCATTGGAAGAACAGCTAAGAACCGTGGGGCGGAATGTGACACCCGGAAGTCATTATAAGGCGATTGACGAAGATGAAAACGAACTCCCAGTGAATACAGAGGGAGAGTTGGTCGCTCGGGGGCCAGAGGTGTTCACAGGGTACTACAAGGCTACAGAGGAGGAGAATAGAGAGGTTTTCACTCACGATGGTTACTATCGGACAGGTGACCTGGCGAAGATTGACGAGCGCGGCTACATCGCTATAACAGGGCGCAAAAAGGATGTGATCATGCGCGGTGGTGAGACCCTTGTTCCCAGTGAAATAGAAAACCTGATCAGGAAACACCCTGACGTGGATGGTGTCGCTGTGGTGGGTATGCCTGATCCCAAAATGGGGGAGCGTGCCTGCGCCTATGTGGTTCCCAAGCCGGGAAAGGGCTTCAGTTTTGATGAGATGGTTCAATTTCTCAAAGGAGAAGGAGCAAGTGTCCTCCTTCTCCCTGAAAGACTTGAGATTATTGATAGTCTCCCTTTGACTGGTGTGGGAAAGGTGGATAAAAAGACTTTGCGTAAAGATATCGAGTCCAAGCTTGAGAAAGAGGCGAAATCAGAGAAATGAAAGTTTGGTAATTGGTAAAGGTGTGGAAAGAGTTTCAGTAACTCTAAAACCAAAACAAGAGAGGAGGAGAAGGTAGATGAAAAAGGTTCTATTATGGACGGTTATTTCAGTGTTTTTCACAGGTGTGATTTTGGGACTCTCAGCTCCCACAATGGCACAGGACACCATCAACCTTAGGCTATCCAGCTTTGTTCCCCCCATGCATTTCATGAATAAGCGAATTCTTGAGCCATGGGTCAAGACGGTGGAAGAACGAACCAATGGAAAACTCAAAATCAAAATCTACGCAGGCGGTGCCCTGGGCAAGCCCCAGGACCAATATAACATGGCCGTACGTGGGGTTGCAGATATTACCTGGGGAATCCTGGCCTACACCCCAGGGCGATTCCCCCTGGTAACTGTGATGGAACTCCCCTTTATGTCGCCCAATGCGGAGATTGGCAGCCGTATGGTCCAGAGGCTTTACGATTCGGGTCTCCTCAAGGAGGAGTTCAAGGATGTAAAACTCCTGGCTCTGGCCATGCCACCCACCATGGATCTACATTCCAACAAGGGGTTGGCTAAACGCCTTGAAGACTTAAAAGGGATGAAGATAAGAACGCCCTCGGCCATGATTGGCAAACTCATCAAGAAATGGGGAGGCGTACCGGTAGCCATGCCCGCGCCAGAGGTCTATCTGTCACTTGAAAGAGGCGTGATTGATGCCATCTTCTTTGATCCCTTGACCCTTATGGGTATGAGGTGCAATGAGGTGACGAAATATCACACAAGGGTCGGGATCTCAACCACGGTCGTTTTCTTTGCCATGAACAAGAAGGCATGGAATAACCTCCCGCCAGACGTGCAAAAGATTATGGATGAGCTGACCGGTGAGTATTGGGCAGCAGATCTGAACGGCGTCATTGCGGATAGAGCGGTTTTGGGTGTCTTGAAGAAGCTTAAGGAGGCGGGCCACACCGTATACCCGCTCCCACCAGAAGAGCTGAAAAAATGGCAAAAGGCGTCTGCATCCGCCTATGATGAATGGCTCGAGGCCATGAAGGAGAAAGGTCTGGCAGGCGAAAAGGTCCTTCGAGAAGCCCGTCGCCTCAAGGCCCAGTTCGGGAAGTAACAAAGGCTATACCGAAAACATTTAGGGGGGGGAGCCTTTCCCGAAGAGACTCGCGTCCCATCGGGACGGAGCAGGCTCCCCCACCGTTTCACGTTATTCACCTCATTTGGGCGAACCTTTCTGTTTTTCAATGCCGGTCACTTATCCTTAGAAATTTCAATGAGCGTAAAAGCAACAGCCCAACAAACAAGAGACGTTATATACAGAGTAAGCCAGGGCATCAACAGTTTTGGCGTGGTCCTCCTTATGGGAATGATGCTGTTGATGGTGGTGGATGTTTGTTTACGACGTATCTTCAGCAGACCCATTACAGGCTCATTTGAGATTGTTCAATTTATAATGATCATATTGGTCTATTTGGGGCTTGCCTATACGGCCATTCGGAAAGCCCATATCAGTGTGGAGCTTATTGTTACAAGGTTTTCCGAAAGGATCCAGGTTCTGATCGAGAGTATTATCCTGTTCCTTGGCTTTGGCCTTTTTGTCATTATTACCTGGCGAAATATCATCAGGGCAGAGCAACTCTGGTTGGAGCAGCAGACATCACCCTTACTTTCCATACCCACTTTCCCCTTTTATTACATTCTCGCCTTCGGCTGCGGCATCTTGAGTCTGGTACTCTTGATAGAACTGGTCGAAACGCTCTCCAAGGTTGGTAAACTGTTCCCAAAAATCTGGTTGGGTCCCATCTATCTATTTGCTTGCGCCATCATGTGGGTCCCCCTGGCCGTTTCAGTCCACTGGATTGAATGGGAACCCAATCTACTGGTGGTGGGCATCATCGGCATTGTTAGCCTTCTAGTTCTCATGGCGGTGCGAATGCCAATTGCCTTTGCTATGGGACTGGTGGGATTTGCTGGCTACTGTTTTGTCGTGGGTGTAGATGCGGGCTTAAGCCAGCTGGAAACCATCCCTTATGGTGTGGGCTCGGAATATATCCTCAGTGTGGTTCCCCTATTTCTACTCATGGGGCAGTTTGCATTCTATTCCGGTTTGAGCCAAGAGCTTTATGATACCTCTTACAAGTGGCTCGGGCACTACCCGGGAGGACTGGCCATGGCCACTGTGGGAGGCTGCGCGGCCTTTGCCGCAGTCAGTGGTTCCGGTGTGGCAACGGCGGCCACGATGGGGACCGTCGCCTTGCCGGCGATGAAGAAATACCAATACAGTCCCAGATTGGCTCTGGGGAGTATCGCAGCAGGCGGCACGATAGGTATCCTGATTCCGCCCAGCATCGTCTTTATCCTCTACGGGATCCTCACGGAACAGTCTATAGGTAGGCTTTTCCTGGCCGGATTTCTGCCCGGCGTCCTAACGGTGATCTTGTATATAATAACCATCGTTATTCAAGTTCGCATAAATCCTCAATTGGGGCCACCGGGGCCAAAAACAACCTTGAAAGAGAAGATTCTATCCTTGCGTCAAACTTGGGGCATGCTCGTGCTATTTGCCCTGGTTATGGGCGGCATATACCTGGGCTTTTTCACCCCTACAGAGGCGGGCGCTGTTGGGGCTTTTGGTGCATTTCTGCTCGCCTTGCTCAGGAGAAAACTCAGTTGGAAAATTCTGTTCAGTTGTCTTCTGGAGACGGGGCGCACCACGTCTATGCTCATTATTATCTTCGTGGGAGCCATGGTCTTCAATTATTTCTTGGCCGTGACAAACCTTCCCATGGATTTGGCCCAAATGATCGCAGATCTTGGTATGAATCGCTATATTGTCCTTGCCGCCATTCTGGTTGTGTATCTCTTTCTTGGATGCGTTATGGACCCAGGATCCATGATCATCCTGACCATTCCTATTGTCTTCCCTCTTATACAATCCATGGGGTTTGACCCCATCTGGTTCGGTGTAATTATCGTCATGGTGGCCGAGATAGGCGCTATCACACCTCCTGTAGGGCTGAATGTGTTTGTTATCAAGGGTGTGGCACCAGACGTT
>DAOVAK010000203.1 GCA_030671095.1 Deltaproteobacteria bacterium
TTGAACGGATCCTGAGTTCCTGCGGCCCCTACCTGGGACACATGGTGAGGCCCTCTGATTACAAGGAACCCAAAAGGATCGCATGGCTCCAGTGTGTGGGGTCCCGCGACAGCCACCAGGATGCCAACCCTTATTGTTCAACCGTGTGCTGCACCTACTCCATTAAAGAGGCCATGGTTGCAAAGGAACACAGCTCAGGGCCCCTCGATACAGCCATATTCTATATCGACATCCGCACGCACGGTAAGGACTTTGAAAAGTACTACATGCGGGCCAGGGATAAATGGGGGGTCCGGTTCATAAAGTCAAAGATCGATACCGTGGTGCCTGTGGACGGCACAGGAGACCTCAGGATTCGATATGTTGACGGGGCCGGGAAAAGGATTGAAGAAGATTTTGACATGGTGGTCCTCTCCGTAGGGATGAGCATACGGAGAGATACGGTCTCCCTGGCCGAAAAACTGGGCATACAGGTTAACCAGTACCGTTTTGCAGCCACCAGTAGTTTTGCGCCTGTTGAGACATCACGATCCGGGATCTACGTTTGTGGAGCCTTTCATGACCCCAAGGACATCCCGTATTCTGTGATGCAGGCCAGCGCAGCCGCCTGTGCTGCCGGGAGCGGGCTTTCCGAAGCTCGAGGCACCATGGTGCAAGAAAGACCTCGGGTGGCCGAGCGTGTTATTGTTGGGGAGCCCCCGCACGTGGGGGTATTTGTGTGCAACTGCGGCAAGAACATCGGCGCATTTGTCCGGGTACCAGAGGTGGCAGAATATGCGAAAAGCCTGCCCTATGTATCCTATGTGGAGGAGAACCTCTTTACCTGTTCCCAGGATACCCAGGAAAAGATCCAAGAAGTCATCAAAGAACACGGGCTGAACCGTATTGTAGTGGCTGCGTGCAGCCCCAGAACCCACGAACCCCTTTTCCAGGAGACCGTGACCCAGGGAGGCCTTAACAAATACCTCTTTGAGATGGCCAACATTCGGAACCAGTGCTCATGGGTCCACAGCACTGATCCGGATGCAGCGACCGAGAAGTCAAAGGACCTGGTACGCATGGCTGTGGCCAAGGCCGCGCGCCTGGAGCCCCTGGAAGAGGTGAAGCTGGACGTGACCCAAGCCGGCCTAGTCATTGGGGGCGGGCTGGCAGGCGTGAGTGCGGCCCTTGGGCTGGCAGATCAGGGCTTCCCTGTCCATCTGATCGAAAAGGAAGAGACCCTGGGAGGCCACGGCCATAATCTTTTGAAAACGTGGAAAGGCGAAGATATAGGGGGCTTTCTGGCAGAGGCCGTTCAAAGGGTGGAAGCCCATCCGCTCATTTCCGTGCACCTGCAATCGACCGTGGTAGAGGCCGAAGGATTTGTAGGGAATTTCACGACGACGGTGAAGACCGGAGAGGAAACCCGGGTTATTGAACACGGTGCGACCATTATAGCCACAGGCGGACATCAGCTTAAGCCCAGCGAGTACCATTTTGGGGAGCATCCCAACATTTTAACCTCTCTGGACCTTAACCGGACCATTCAGACCGATCCTGAAAGGCTCAAGCGCATCAACGCGGCCGTCTTCATCCAGTGTGTGGGTTCAAGGGAACCAGAGAGGCCATACTGCAGCAAGGTATGCTGTACCCAATCGATTAAGAACGCGGTAAGCTTGAAAGAGCTGAACCCTGACATGGACATCTATATCCTCTTTCGTGATATTCGGACCTATGGCCAAAGAGAAGAGATTTACAGGGAAGCTCGTTCCGGGGGGATTGCTTTTATCCGTTTCAGTGTGGATCAAAAACCAAAGGTTGAGATAACAGACAACAAACTCACGGTTACGGTCGTGGATCAGATGCTTCAGATGCCGGTCCGGATAGACGCAGATCTCATAACCCTGGCATCGGCTATTGTGCCGCCGGAAGGAAACAGGCTCCTTTCAAGACTCTACAAGTTGGCATTGAACGAGGAGGGTTTTTTCCAGGAAGCCCATGCCAAACTGCGGCCTGTCGATTTTGCCACAGACGGGGTCTACATGGCCGGTCTGGCCCACGGGCCCAAGCCTGTGGAGGAAAGCATTGCCCAGGCCCAGGCCGCTGCTGCCAGGGCCACAGCCCTGCTTGCAGCAAAGACCGTCTATACGAGCGCCGTGGTGGCGTACACGTATCCGCTTAATTGCACGGGCTGCGGTGTGTGTATGGAAATCTGCCCTTTCGGTGCGACGAGCATTGATGTGGAGACAGGTAGGGCGCAGATCAACCCTGCCCAGTGCAAGGGATGCGGGCTGTGTGTTGCATCTTGCCGCTCCGGGGCCCTGAACTTGAAAGGATTTGACCAGGCCCAGACCTTTGCGATGATTGATGAAGCATTGAGCGGGTAGGGTCTCCCCTCAAAGACTTCTTCACCGCAGAGACGCGGAGCGCGCGGAGGTTACAAATTTTCTCATTTGCCCCGATGTGATCGGAGCAAAAGAAGACACTTTGTCGTCTTTGGCGATGGTAGACAGGGTTCACACAACTGACGTCTCGAGTCTTGCCAGCATGTTGGTTCCAAGGACAGTGCCCGAAGGGCCGTGCTGTTTTGCCCGAACGTCATCTCCCGGTCGGGCAAAAAGGAAGACATACGCTCTGCGAACTCTGCGCCTCTGCTGTGAATAGTAAAAAAGAATGGTAGAGCTGAACAAGTAAACCAACACACGATGAGCAGGCTATGAAGGAAATTGAACCAAGAGTTATCGCCTTTCTCTGCAACTGGTGCAGTTACAGTGCTGCTGACCTGGCTGGGGTGAGCAGGCTGGCGTATCCGTCCAATATACGGGTGATCCGCATCCCGTGTACGGGCCGGATGAGCCCGAAGTTTATCCTGGATGCTTTTCGTCACGGGGCTGACGGTGTATGGGTCTCCGGGTGACACCCCGGAGAGTGTCATTACCTGGAAGGTAATTACTATGCCCGGAGAAAATTTGCCCTGCTGAAAAGCTTCCTTGAACATACTGGTATCGAACCGGGGAGGCTTCAGTTTTCCTGGGTCTCTTCTTCAGAGGCAGGCAAGTTTGTGGATGTGGCCAACAAGGTGACCGCTGATGTGAAGGCTTTGGGCCCGCCCAAGCATCTTACGACGGCTTCGTAAAAAGTCCATCTGCGTCCCGACTAGTGGGGATGCGTCTTGCATCTGGAACTCTTTACTGTGCCGTCCATTTTATGACTTATTGCGAAATCACAAATGATAGATTACACCAAGAAAATTCGCGAGACAGCAAAACGGTTGCTTAAAGAGGACCGGGTGGATGCCGTGCTCGGATTCAAGAAGGGCACCGTGCCTATGATGTGCCAGCCAGTGCTTATCACCGCGCCGGAAGAGGTTGACATGCTCCACTGGGACAGCTTCTGCGGGGTGAATCTGGCCAATTACCTGTCCAAGCGCCAGGAGCGCATCGGGATTGTCGCCAAGGGATGCGATGCGCGAAACATATTGGTGCACACCATAGAGAACCAGATCAAACGTGATCAACTATTTATCATGGGGATCCCGTGTAAAGGTATGGCGGATCCTCGTAAGGTCAGGAGGGAATTAAAGGATCAAGAACCCCTGGAAGTCACGGAAGATGGAGACAAGATTGTCGTAAAAGGTGAGGGCTTTGAGACGTCTCTCAGCAAGGCCGATCTGCTCCAGGACAACTGCGCCATCTGCATCCACCGCAACCCTGTGATCTATGACGAACTCATGGGAGAACCCGTTCCTGAACAGGAGGGGATCGACCGGTATGCTGATGAGCGAAAGCTTGAGGCCATGAGCGCTGATGAGCGCTCCAAACACTTTCAAGATCTGGTGGCTTCGTGCATCCGCTGCTATGCATGCCGTGATGCTTGCCCCCTTTGCTATTGCCCTACTTGCTTTGTAGACGAATCGCGGCCCCAGTGGCTGGGTAAGAGTATTGATCCGACAGACACCCTTACGTTTCACTTGCTCAGGGCGTTCCACTGCGCAGGCCGCTGCACGGATTGCGGGGCGTGTGAGCGCGCCTGCCCCATGGATATCAAGGTGCGCCAGTTTACCAAGAAGCTGGAAAAAGATGTGCTGGAGCTTTACGACTATGAGGCGGGCATGACCGAGGAGACCAGGCCTCCCCTGGATGTGTACCAGCCGGATGACCCGGGGGATTTCATTGAATGATGGTTTCACCGCAGAGACGCGGAGATCGCAGAGACATAATCTTTTCGTTTGTCCCGATAACACTGGGACAAGCGAAAACCAAGCGTCCGCCTCCGGCGGTAATGTTAAGGGAACCATGTATCTGAAGGGGTAGCCTGAAAAGGATGATGATTTTTCCCCGGAGGGGAGCGTGTTGTTGCGAATCGCCATCTCCCGATGGGCAACAAGAATAGGAACTCTCTGCGATCTCTGCGTCTCTGCGGTGAACTCATATAGCTAAAATGAACGTGCTGAAGATATCAAAAAAACACTTCTCTGATTTTTTGAACGGGCTGAAAGGTGCCTATCGGCTCTTTGGCCCGGTCCGCAAGGACGATATAGTCGACTTCGTGGCGATAGAGGACGTCTCTGACATAGATCTCTCTTTCCAGAACAGCCGCCTTTCCCCCAAGTCTTTGTTCCTGCCCCAGTCGGAGCGGATCTTTGAGTACGGCCTGGACCCTGCCGGGGATGACGCACATATCCTCAAGGAGGCGTCAAAGGACTATTCGCCCAGGACTGTCATCGGGATCCGGCCCTGTGACGCAAAGGCCCTTGAGCTGGTGGATGCGAACTTTGACACACCCAAGTTCCGCGACCCATGGTGGGTGAAGGCCCGGGAGGCCACCACACTGGTGGGTCTGGGATGCACCACACCCTGTTCTACCTGTTTTTGCACGTCAGTGGGAGGGGGGGCCTTTGATCAGGCGGGGCTCGACGTGCTCCTGACAGAGACCGAAGATGCCTTTCTGGCCAGGGTCCTCACAGAGAAAGGGGAGAAGCTCGTAAAGGCCGCCAACACCTTTGAGCCGGCTGAGGAAGAACTGGTTCAAACAGCAACGGCCATCGAGCAGGAAGCAGCAGGTAAGATCATTTCGAAAGTCGATACATCCAGGCTCGCGGAGATAGACACCCTTGCACTTTTTGAAGCCGACTTCTGGGAAGAAGTGCAATTTGCATGCATAAACTGCGGGGTTTGCACCTATCTTTGTCCCACCTGCTGGTGTTTTGATATCCAGGATGAGACCCATGGCCCTGTTGGGTGCCGGATGCGCAACTGGGATTCGTGCATGTTTCCGCTCTTCACCCTGCATGCATCGGGACACAATCCCAGGGGGCAGAAGATCCAAAGGGTGCGCCAGCGCTTCATGCACAAGCTGAAATACTATGTGGATACATACAAGATGGGTGTCGCCTGTGTGGGGTGCGGGCGCTGCGTGCAGCATTGCCCGGTCAACATTGATATCCGTCTAGTTTGCCAGGTAATGAATGAGTATAAAAATCAATCCAAACTATGACTCATGGTAGGAGGCTAAGTAGTAGCTGGTGTCATGTTCCGGAACTAACTTTTTGGGAAGCTTGGAATACCCAAGTGCTATCATGTCAAAGCCTTGTTGCTCGCTTCCTGAGCATTTCAGGGACGCCCGCTTCACTCCGCTAAATCACGCACGCAGTGAAGCGGAGCGCTACAACTCGGGCCCAGTGGCCCTCAAACAGTTTATGATTCTTAACGCTGCGTTCAGCAGGCCTCTGACTCCCAAAATGCTCAATGTCGCTCGCAAAAGACTTTTGACTGGTGCCCGCTGTCACGAAATGTATTTCCG
>DAOVAK010000741.1 GCA_030671095.1 Deltaproteobacteria bacterium
GCAAAATTAGCAAAACGGAATGTTTTGTCCCCTTCGATCCAGCACTATTACTGCGCCTTCCACACTACTACGAGACAATCCGCCCCTGTGCTTTGTATTGGATACTCTTCCTCTTTCGAGTTTCTCTCCTTAACACCAAAACGACAGGTTCCCACGTTCTATCTATAAGCCTGCACTAAATTCGCGCCATCTCTATACCGGTCGCCACATGGTCAGTAATCGGATGACCACCATGCCTATCCTGGAGAAGTCCAAGATCTCCAGTTTTGACGACTTCAGTCGGATTTTCGATACCTCCTCAATGGTTCACTTACGTTCGCCTCTTTAGCGGCCTGCTTCTCGGACACCCAGCTATTGACAACAGCGAATTTCCTGTCAATATAGAGAACAATCAAAGAACGCATGCTTTCATGGAGCGATCATGCCAAGACCCAGAAAATCCCAGATCAGTCTGGACGCAACCCCCTATTATCACTGCGTCTCCCGTTGTGTCCGCCGCGCTTTCCTGTGTGGTGAAGACAAGTACACCGGCCAGTCCTACGAACATCGGCGGGGCTGGGTTGAAGAGCGGATTCTGGAGCTAACCCACTGGTTTTCTATCGACACCTGCGCCTTCGCGGTTATGAGCAACCACTGCCATATTTTGCTACATGTGGATGTCGATCAGGCCAAGGCTTGGTCAACTCGCGAGACCATCGAACGCTGGCATGGATTGTTTTCTGGGAATCCACTTTCCCAACGTTTCCTCTCGGGCCAGGCGTTGTGTGAAGCAGAGCTTCGTGCTGTTGAGGAGAAGGCCGAAATATGGCGTGGAAACCTGATGTCCGTCAGTTGGTTCATGCGTTGCCTGAACGAGCACATCGCCAGACAGGCTAATGCAGAAGACAACTGTACCGGGCGTTTTTGGGAAGGACGTTTCAAATGCCAGGCACTGCTGGATGAAGCTGCAATCATGGCCTGCATGGCCTATGTTGATCTGAACCCTGTGCGGGCAGGTATGGCCGACACGCCGGAAGCTTCCGACCATACTTCTGTTCAAAAGCGTATTCATGCAATACAAAACAGCCAGCCGGGACAGCCAGAGGAATTGATGCCCTTTGTGGGGAACCCCAGAAAAGAGATGCCAAAAGGATTGGCATTCCAGCTTGAAGATTATCTCCAGCTAATCGACTGGACAGGCCGGTGCATTCGTGATGACAAACGCGGTTCTATTTCAAGCGAACTGCCGCCTATCCTGGAACGGTTGCAGATTGAGCAGGAAGCCTGGCTATCATTAACGGACAGTTTCGAGACACTATTCACCTCTCTTGTTGGCAAAGAGACGTCAGTTCAAGCAGCCTGTGAGCAACAGGGAAAACGATGGACGCATGGGATTAATGCCTGTCGGCATTATTTTCCAACCTGATCTAGCTCATCCACACAGCACTTCATTTTCAGTGATGCCAGTCTTCTGTTAGATCGAACTATGGGCGGCATTCTGGTTTTCTGCGCCCGAAGCATCTGGAACGTTGAGAAAACCGGCTCCGATTCTCAAATACACCAATATCAAGCTTGCTGGATACCCAAAACAAGAAGTCAGATTGCCGGATTTTTTATCTCCAATCTATGGCTGTCCTATTTATTAGTATTGTAGCGACCAACCCGGATCGGCAACTCGACTGTGGCGAGTCGCTCATAATCGGTGATCGCCGCCTGCGCTTCCAGATGAGGCTCCTCCTTTAGCGCATAATCGATATGGCCGCTCTCCTCGGTATAACCACGCACAATAGCGAGATACTCCTTGCTCACCGTGCGCTGTTCGAACACCGTGCACATCTGCCGCGCCGCCTCACTGGAGAGGGCAAACAGAATGACCCCGGAGGTTGGACGATCAAGGCGATGAACGGGGTAAACCCACCGGCCTATCTGATTGCGCAGAGTCTGAAGCAGGAATACCTTCTCCCCCTCGGCAATCCGACTTCGATGCACCAGCATACCGGCAGGCTTATCCACAGCAATGTAGTGGTCATCGCGGAAG
>DAOVAK010000808.1 GCA_030671095.1 Deltaproteobacteria bacterium
CCATCAAATTCTGCCCCACCGGTGGTATCACGCCGGAAACATGCAATGATTATTTGGCCCTGGCCAATGTCATGTGCGTGGGCGGGTCTTGGCTGGTGCCCTCTGACGCTGTTGAAAATGAGCGCTGGGAGGAGGTCACGGTCCTGGCCAAAGATGCGGTGCAGAAGGCACGGAGACCGTCCTGAGAGCTTTGGCCGTCACCTATTTCATTCACGCTTGAGATGGTCGCACCATTGAGGAAGGAGGATAGATGGACACTTATGATGTAGCCATCGTGGGGGCCGGCCCCGGGGGGCTTGCCTGTGCAATCAAGGCAAAGGAAATGGGACTGAGTTATGTGGTCCTGGAAAAGGGTGAAAGCATTCTTCAGGGTATCATCGATTCCTATCCGAGCGGCAAGAAAGTATATCCCACCATACCCAAGGGGCAATCGGGGCCTTTTCCCGTCCCGGACCTCGAACCAAGTAACGAACCGGTAGAAGAGTACGTGGCGAAAGTGAAGAGCTGCGTTGAGAAACACGAGATACCGGTTCGCCTGGGCGAGGATGCCACTGATCTCGTCAAGGAGGAGAAGGGGTTTAGAATCGTCACGATCCAGAATGAGTATGAATGCGCCAACGTTGTTATGGCTTTCGGCAGAAGCATCCCCGCTGACCTGGGCGTCTACGGGGACGCCAAAATGGTTCAGAGAAGCCTCGCAAATCCCGAGGACCACATCGGAACGTCCAGTCTGGTTATGGGCGGAGGCAATTCGGCGGCTGATATTGTGGCTGCACTCTCTAGAGCCAAGAGAACAGCAGAAGACGACACACCCGTTTTCTGGGCCCACAGACGGGAGCAGTTCAAGGTGGACAGAGAGGTGGCCCGCGATCTGGGAGAGGAAATTCTTCTGGGAGGAAACATTAGAATCCTCCAGGGGGCGGTTCCCGTCATTGGAGAGGTGGACGAGGACGGTGTAGACAGATTGCTTATAGGGATTCGCAAGATCGATTTCAGCGACGGCATGAAGTTTCACCAGGGCTTGAGCTTTCCCATGAGCCAGATTATAGCCTGTGTCGGAACCCAGGGGCCTGCCCCCGTGTTTGAACAGATGGGGCTTGAGCAAATCACGTCCGATAAGCTTGAGAGCAAGACTGGGAAATCCAAGAAGAAAGGAACCAGGCTCATTGTGCTTAAACCGGGATATCAGACCAGCACCGAAGGCATCTACGCCATTGGGGCAGCCATCAGCCCGGCTTATGCCTCCGTTGACGAGGACGGCAATTTACAGCGAAAAAAACACACCGACCTGATCTTTACGGCCGTAAGAGATGGCGTCCAGTCTATGGAGGACATCGCTCGTAGAAACCGATGAGATCTTGCCTCATGGTAGAGACACCGGGAACTCAAAGCTGTAAAGGTGCTCAAGCTTAAGACATTCAAATCACTGAACAGTTGACCTCAGAACGAACCTGAAAAGCTGTTCAGGGGGTCGGAGGTTCAAATCCTCTCGCCCCGACCAAAAATATCAAGGGGTTAGCATTCGTGCTAACCTTTTCTTTTTTGTGAGTTAGACGATTTGTTAGACGATACCATCTATTTTGTTCCCACAACACGTTCGATTTC
>DAOVAK010000406.1 GCA_030671095.1 Deltaproteobacteria bacterium
AATAAAACCCTGCCTCATTTTGAGAAACAGGGTGTTTTGATAACCTTGCCCCATTCTTAGCCTTTCTTACGTTTTAAAAAGTATCAAGACATGGGTGATCGGTATAAAGCTCTTGTTTGCCGGGCGCTGATGTAATGCCTACTATCTCACGGGCATTTGTGGTTTTTATCAAATAAGGGTGGGGGTAAGTCAAGAAAAACCCAACATGGAGAAAAGGGGGCAAGCCTGCTCTTGACTCTTGCTCTAGGATCACGGGATCACATCTTCATTGATCATTTATCATCGATCATTGATCATTTGCCTGAAATATGGGACGCCCTTTACATTTCCAGTTTCTCAACCCAGGGTAGGCCCTTCGATGCTTCGACTTTGCTCAGCATCGACCCTGAGCTATGTCGAAGGGTCGACTGCGCTGAGGGCAGGCGAGATAAAACTCCATTTGACTCTTAGTCTATGTGATCAGGGAGCCATATCTAACATTTTACATTTTCTTAAGAAATCTTAAAAAACTTAGATAACTATGTTATCCCGTGAAAATAGGGGATATCCATTAAATTATAAGTTTCCAGAAAACAACACAGGATAGGCGTTGTTTAGCGAGGAAGCGGGTAAGCGGGGGCGAAAAGTCTGGGAAAAACAAAAAAGAGCAACCCATACCACTTTCGTATCAATGGGTCCTAAGACAAACCGCTCGTTATTCCTTGACTGGTTTCAACAAAATGCTATTTTCAGTCATTACACGAAATTAGGGGAGGCGCTCAAATGACTGAGTCCCTCATCCTCAGTACGCGTTATTGAATGATTTAGCCACGTTCCTCTTTCACAAGTTTTCTAAATGTTATGAAAAGAGATCGGCCCTTCTACGGCTGGACTATCATAGGCATCTCCTTTGTCACCTTGGCCATCGGCTTCGGTATTTGGTACTCCTTCTCGGTGTTCTTCGTAGCCATCCTGAAGGAATTCGGATGGGACCGTGCCAGTACGGCCGGGGTATTTTCCCTCTTCATGTTGGTGCACTCTGCAGTAGCCTTTGTCATTGGCTCTTTACACGATCGATTCGGACCCAGAAAGGTCATTCCCTTTGGTTCCTTGCTCATTGTCATAGGACTCCTTGCATCGAGCCGGATCGAGTCGCTGTGGCAGCTCTACCTATCTTTCGGTGTGATCACAGCCATCGGCATCTGCACGATCGGTTTTGTATCTCAGTCCATCCTGTTACCGAACTGGTTTCTAAAAAAAAGGGGACTCGCCCTTGGGATCGCCATGGCAGGGATCGGGATGGGAATGCAGGTTTTCGTCCCCCTCGCACAATACATTATCTCCTCCTGGGGTTGGCGATCAGCTTATTGCTTACTCGCTGCCACCGTAGCGTGCATCGCCATCCCACTCAATGCCATATTTCAGCGAAGGAACCCCCAGGAGATTGGGGAACTTCCTGATGGTGAAAAGATGCCGATTGGCCACAAAGATATCATTGAAGATAGCCGTTCACAACTCTCCGTGGCACAGGATATCCAAACAGAGTGGACCTTTGCAGGCAGCCTAAGGACGAGGCAATTCTGGTTTTTGTTCCTTACTTACTTCTTCATCCCTATGGCCGTTCAGGGCGTCCTGATCCATCAGGTCGCTCACGTGGTGGACAAGGGTTTTTCGGTTGCAAGGGGGGCTTTCTTCTTCGGCCTTGCGGGCATTGTGGGCTCCGCTGGAAAGATACTCTTCGGCCACCTCTCCGATAAAATCGGCCGCGACAGGGCCTTTACGATCGGAATGGGTTGCGCCTTTTTAGGCGTCCTTAGCCTGATGAGTCTTAGCACGAACCATGGCTGGCTCCTCTACGGATATGCCATCTTTTTCGGGTTGGGCTATGGATCCATTGCACCCATCTTTCCCTCTCGTGCGGCAGATCTGTTTCAGGGCGCTCACTTTGGAAAGATCTATGGTTTTATCGCTGTTTCAGGTGGTTTTGGAGGGGCAACAGGGACCTGGCTGAGTGGAAAGATCTTCGATCTGACTACGAGTTACAAGATCGCCTTCCTGGGTGTCCTCACTGTTTTTGTCTTCATTGTCATCCTCTTCTGGCTCACTTCCCCGGACACTCCGGAGAAACGGAGAAATGGTGAATCGGGGAATCGGGGAAACAGTGAACCGGAGAGACGGAGACACTAGAGGCTAAGAAACGGAGAATTATCGGATTAGCCATTTGTCCGCATCGATGACCACCCCAACTATTTGTCCCATAATTTCGTCATATGTGGCATCCAATTCCTGGCAAGTCTCTTCCTCCAGATACTCGCACCTTCTCGCGAATTCAACCCATACTTGCGTTTCACAGGCTTCACTCTCGGAATCATTCAGCTTGGCAATGAAAGCTGCTCGGTATCGTCGCCTCCGCCATGCCTCTCCAATATTTGTGCACGCGGAGCGTGATGAGCGACGCATTTGATCGACCATGGAATATTTTTCTTCAGGAGGAAAATCTTTGGTTAATTCAAAGATTCTCATGGCCGCGTTCATTGCATTCTGAAAAACCCGCAAATCCTTGTAGCTTTCTATTCTTTCTCCCCTTCTCCCTTTCACCGTTTCAGCAGTTTTTCACTTTTATTTGGTCACCGGTTGAATTGCCTTCGGATTCAACGGGGCAAGCATCAGGCTTTGGTCATCAGATAGTACTCGAGGAACCATCCTTTCTTGATCAACTCTGCGGCCCCAAAACAACTCTCTTCAATCAACCCGGGAAGCTTTCCAAAGAGCTGGTACCTGGTTGATGCCATCCATATCAACATCAAGTACATGATGTGTATTGTGAGATAATGCGGTGAGCCGAAGTCAGATAGAAAGAACCGCCCGCCTCTCTTTAATACGCGGTATACCTCTTCCAGACCCCTCTTCTTTATCTCCACGGGTAAGTGGTGAAACATGAAGCTGCTGATGACCACATCGAAGGATTCATCGGGGTATGGTAGTGCGTCAATGGATGCACACCTAAAACCGATCTCGAGATTGGATGCCCTGGCCTTGCCCTGCGCCTTTGCGACCATTTTCGAGGCCAGGTCAATTCCCTCTACGATCCCTGTCTCTCCGGTCATCCGTTTTGCCAGGATTGATAATGGGGCTGTGCCACACCCCACCTCCAACACCTTTTCTCCCTTCCTGAGGTTGAGCATCCCTATTTGCTTTCTTCTAAACCTGCTTCTCTCCGTAGGCGTGATTTTGTCATAGTGTTCTGCGAGATAATCCAATGAAATACCCTTTGAGTTCTTTTCCATAATTATTATCTTTGGCTGATAAGCTGCTGGCTCATAAGCTGATAGCTGAGTTGGTCACTGGTCCACGATGATCTCAGTTATTAGTTATCCGTTATTGGTTATTAGAAACATGCCCCAGGTGAATAGGCTGCGCCCCAGTGAAATATGCTTCGATTTCATGGGGTAAACATTCAACCCCGCCAGGATCTTCCGGACCTACCCCGGTTAAATTAGGTTTCACCCCAGTTGAATGACTTCCAGATTCAACAGGGTAAACATTTAACGGGGCAAGCGCGGCGGGCGGGGTAAAGATTTCACCGGGCATTGGTCAATTGAAGCAAATTGTTCCATTACTTGCGATCTTCTAACCTGACCTCCATGACAACCCTGCCCCAGCCACCGCATCCCACGCCCACGTCGAAGCAGCCGGTTCTGTTAAATCGCATCTCATTAGGATCGGCCCCTGCATAGAACAGCTCATTTGCTGTAAAGATTAGGGGGGCAACTGTGCTCAGCGCGTATACGCAGATTCTCTTTGGATTGAGTTT
>DAOVAK010000340.1 GCA_030671095.1 Deltaproteobacteria bacterium
ATACAATTGCGGACTATACCGCTCACAATGCAGCCTTGACCTACCAAGGAATCAAGGGCCTTTCCCACACGAAAGCCTTCCTTACGCTCTGTGGCGAAAATAAACTTGGCTGGAGGTGCTGCCACCTGATAGGTATGCATGTGCCACTTCTGGCCATAGAGATTGAAGTAGGGGTCCACGCCGGTGAGATCCATGTTGGCGTTCCAATACGAATCCAGGGTTCCCACATCGCGCCAGTACCCGGAATCCCGGGTGCAGGGATCCAGTTTGAGCTGGCGTTCCCCGTCTTCCAGAGTCACGTAGATGTAATCCTCAATGCAGTTCTTCTTGCTGTAAGGATAGGCATAGACACGATAGGCGTCTAACATGCCAGGTATAATATCCCGACCAAAGTCATTCTCCTGACTGGAGTGGAGTATTTCAAGGAGAACTTCTGTCCGAAATAGGTAAATGCCCATGGAGGCCAACACATGCCTTGGATCGCCAGGAATTGTCTTCACTTCCTCCTTGGGCTTTTCCTGAAATCCTGAAATGCGATACGCCTCATCTACGACCGCCACACCATACTGACTAGCGAGATCCTTACTCACTTCCAACAGAGAAATGGTGAGATCCGCCTCTTTTTCCTCGTGGTAGCGCAGAAATAGGCTGTAATCCATCTTGTAGATGTGGTCCCCTGAGAGGGTGAGGACATGGTCAGGTTTGTATCGCTCAATGAGGTAGAGGTTCTGGCGAATGGAATCGGCAGTCCCTTTGTACCAATCAAGACCTATTCGCTGCTGCGGGGGGACTATTTTGAGGAAGTGACCGATCTCTTGACTGAAGATGTTCCAGCCTGCCTCTAGGTGGTCATTGAGAGACTGGGATTTATATTGGGGCAGCACGATGATTTTGTAAACCCCTGAGTTTACGCAATTGCTCAGCGTATAGTCGATCAGGCGATAACTGCCGCCGAATGGAACCGCCGGTTTGGTACGGTCTCGGGTGAGGGGCATGAGCCGCTCACCTCTCCCGCCGGCCATGACAAAGGCGAGGGTATCTTTCATCTCTCCATCCTGTTTCTATCGGGTCTTGTAACTGAATCCGGGACTGCCCACTTTAGTAGGACAGAAAACTTCAATATAGAAGTAACAGGGAGTGGGTGTCAAGCAACTCCGGGCGGCGAGCTGGAGGGATCTGTAAATGGGGGAGAAGAGAGTTAGGATGAGGGCGCCTCTGAGTTTGAAGGTTCGCTTTTCGAAGCCTTGCCAAGGCCGAGTACGACCAGGCCTAACACGCCAGAAACTAAAGAGCCCATTATAATCCCCAGCTTTGAAAGTTCGGCGAACTCGGCTCTGTAGAAAGACAACGCGGATATGAATAAGGACATGGTGAAGCCGATGCCTCCCAAGATGCCCGCCCCGATAATGTGTGACCACGTCACCCCCAATGGCAGGGGCGCCCTCGTGATCTTTGAGGCAAAGTAGGTAAAAAGGGAGATCCCCAGGGGTTTCCCCACCAAGAGACCTAGACCCACTCCCAAGGTGACCGGATGCGTAATGGCGTCCGTGACGTGGATCTCTTCAAGAACGAGACCAGCGTTGGCCAGGGCGAACAATGGCAACACCAGAAAAGATACCCAAGGTTGAAGGCCATGTTCGAGCCGCTGCAAGGGGGTTTCAACGTCATGGCAAGCCTCTTCAATCGCTTGCACGGCTTGCAGGTGTTCCTGATTCAACAAAATGGTATAACCGCAACTGCCTGGCTCGCACTCAAACTGCTCCGTATATGATTTAACTTGCCTGAGGAAGGTGTCCGTATCGTACCTCGCCTTGGCAGGAATGAACATGGCCACCAGAACGCCCGCCACAGTTGCATGGACACCCGAACCGAGAATGAAAAACCACATCCCAATGCCCAAAAGCGCATAAACGAAAGTCCACCTTATCCAGAGCCTGTTGACCAGGGCAAGTCCCACCAGAAACAAGCCGGATACGAGGAGGTACTGCCAGACGATCTTTTGCGTGTAAAAAAGGGCAATGACCAACACAGCGCCCAGGTCATCTGCAATGGCGAAGGCAGAAAGAAAGACCCTGAGGCCCAATGGCACTTTGTCCCTTAAGATGGCTAGCACAGCTAAAGAAAAGGCGATGTCTGTGGCCATGGGTATGCCCCATCCTTTGGCTGTAGGCGTGCCGTAATTAAAGGCCGCATAAATGGCAGCAGGGAGAAGCATACCGCCCAATGCTGCAGCGATGGGAAGCAGTGCCCGCCTAAAGGAGGCAAGCTCACCCACAAGAAGTTCTCTCTTGATTTCCAACCCCACCGTAAAGAAGAAGAGTGTCATCAAGGCTTCATCTATCCAGTGAAGGAGCGATCTTGTGATTTGGAAATGCCCTAGAGAGATGGTGAGCTCGGCGTGCCATAGGGAATGGTAGGACGTGGAAGAAAGGTTTGCCCATATGAGAGCCAGGAGCGTGGTGAAGAATAGGGGGTAGCTTCCCCTCACCACCTTTCTGAAGAAGCTTTCAAAGGACTCAATAACTTGAGGGGGGCCAGCTAGTTCTGTCGTGATGGTATTCCCGGCATTTTCTTCAGACATGGGACACCTCCCTAACGGAGTTTTCTTCGTATCCACTTGGGGAGACTTCGCCCGCTTTAACAAGTCTTGCTGAAGTTATATGAGGTGGGTTACAAATGTCAATGAAGAGTCGGTTTGTCTCGAGAGGATTTCCGCCGTGTCATGACCAAAGGTCTTCTCCACTCGCCTTTCCATCCTCCGTAGCCCCGCAAACGGGATCTCCGCTTCGCTCCGACAGGCTACTGCGGAGGATGGAGAGGACGGGCGCGCGGATATCCCGCGGCTTGTCAGAACGAAGTGGACTTGCCTGCCTCAGGCACGGACCCCGTTTCAACGGAGGCGCCGGGAGCTTCACTTCTGCTTTCTGCAAATAAGGTCAATGTTTTGCTTTGATATATTCTTTTCGATTAGCTATAATTCGTTGAAAATACTCCTCTATTTTCTAATAGGATTCCACTTGGGATTTTGAGATAGCAGCCATGCATCTATTTGCCATTATAGCTAATTTGCGATTCCAGGATGTGATAGACATTTTGTTTCTTACCGTCCTGGCATATCATCTCTACCTCTGGTTCCGCGGAACGAAAGCCCTTAAGGCATTGGTCGGCCTTCTGGTTTTGGGGGTCGTATTCACTGTAGCCAGAACCTGGGGGCTTTTCTTAACCACATGGATGTTTCAGATCCTTTGGCAGGTCCTGGTTATCCTTCTCATCATCCTCTTTCAATCAGAGATCCGTCAGGCCTTAGAACGGGTCAATCCCCTGCAAAAGATCGGCTTGCGTAAAATCGCGAGGCCTGAAAAATGGATACCAGGGTTTGCGGGAGCCGTTTTCGCCCTGGCTCAACGAAAAATCGGTGCATTAATCATCATCGAGCGGGGGGACAGGGTAGAGGAGTTTGTTACA
Organism: Deltaproteobacteria bacterium; assembly: GCA_030671095.1. Next base: position 3,466 of record DAOVAK010000340.1, read on the forward strand.
GGGGGTCAATCACTTGAGGGGGAGCCCAGCCCTGAATTGCTGTTGAGCATCTTTCAGAAGGAATCCCCTTTACATGATGGGGCTGTTTTGATCAGAGATGGTCGAATCACTCAGGTTGCATGTTATCTCCCCCTAAGTCCTGAGGAGGGGCTTCCAAAGGAATGGGGTACCAGACATAGGGCAGCTCTTGGTCTATCTGAACGTTGTGATGCATGGGTGGTCGTTGTCTCAGAGGAGCGGGGGGAGGTATCTCTGACCCGGGAAAAGGATATGATACGGGTTGAGAAAGCGGATCAACTTTCGCCACTTGTATCGGAAGCCGTTACCCGTATCGGACCAACGGAAGGTCCCTGGCAGGGCAGGGTACGCTCTCTTATCCTGAATCAATGGCGCGCGAAGGTCAGCGCCCTGATTATGGTCAGTCTTCTCTGGCTCTTGCTGGCCGGGCAACAGGACTTTGAGAGGACTTTTTTCGTGCCATTGGAGGCCAAAAACGTTCCTTCCGGGATGGTTATTCTTGAGCCTTTGACACCGCGAATCAAAGTCACAGTTCGTGGGCTTCGTAAGGATGCCAGCATCCTGAGCGAGAAAAACGTGCTGGCACAAATTGACCTCTCAATGGCTCGTTTGGGTAGAAGAACCTTTCCCATCACCCGGGATGATATGCAGTTTCCGAACGAACGCATTCAGGTGGTGAAAATAGAACCGGCTCAGGTGGAGTTCAAGTTCAAAGAAAAACCCTAGAAACATGTGTGGAGAAAGGATAGGCAATGATGAAAC
>DAOVAK010000692.1 GCA_030671095.1 Deltaproteobacteria bacterium
CCCATATAATAAAGGGTCTGACCATGGAAATCGAATGGCGGCTCTTCCCCGCGATCCAGGGCTTCGGTCAGCCGCTTATGAGCAGCATCACGTGCGGTATAAATGACCCCGCTGATTAAGACCTGTTCCCCAGATCTCAGATCCTCGATGGTCTTATCATCCAGGGGCGATGTAATCTTCTTCAACATCGCATTCCTCCATTTCGATGCTCGGTTTATTTTACCGTAAACTCAGGCGCCTCTATCTTCGGCTTTATCTCCGTCAATGCCGGGGCTATAGGAGCAGGCCGTTTCCCCCTTTTTAACCGCAGACTACTAGCCACCATCGCCCGCTTGAGTAGTTGTATGGCTAGTGCCGGATCGACGCCCTTGGGACATGCCTCCGAGCAGGCACCAGCCAGGTGACACAGCCAGATGCCGTGACGCGAGTCGGCCTCGTGAAATCTCTCTTTGGCTCCAGTATCTCTGGTGTCAGCGCAATACCTATAAGTTTGCCCCAGTGACTGGGGGCCGAGAAAGAGGTCATCCGTAGCCACGGTGGGACAGGCTGCCATGCACAACCCGCATTTCACGCAGTATGCAAACTGCATATAGTTCTCCAGTGCTTCGGCGGATTGCAGCAGTTCGGTTATTGGCCCCTCGGCCTCTTCCCTTTCTGGACTCACAATATAAGGCTTTATGGATTTATGCTTTTCAAAGAGGGGACCAAGATCGGCTACCAAATCCCTAATAACAGGGAAGTTAGTCAAAGACCTCACTTCTATTCTATCCGTGCCCAGCTCCTCAACCGGGGTATGGCAGGCGAGCATAGGATAATTGTTGATGAGCATACCGCAGGAACCACAGATGCCCATGCGACACGAGCTACGAAATGAAAGTGTATTATCTATACTTTCCTTAATGTAAATGAGACCATCCAAGACCGTCATCCCTTTATGCAACGGAACAGTAAACTGCTGCATATAGGGTTTCCTATCTTTACCAGGAAGGTACCTCTGGACCTTGAAGGTTAACTCCTGCATAAGTTGCTCCTCAACACCTGTTATATTGAATTTTTCCAGTTTTGCGAAAAACTTAAAAAGCACTTATAGGAATATAGGCAGCATAGATGAAAATCGCTACGCCCACGGTCACTAACGTCCAGTCAACGACCTTGGCTGGTAGTCTGGGGAGTAACTCTATAATGATTGTTCGCAATCCATGAAGCCCATGGTACAGGCCAAAGATGAGAAGAAGGATATAAAATGCCAGCCACAAGGAGCTAGAGGCTCTCTCGGCAACCGATTCCCAAGCGGCAGGCTCACCACCACTCAGATGAGAGACTATAAGATGCGCACCTACATAAAAGAAGAGCGCTATACCAGTAATATACTGCAGAATCTTTAGACGAGTCTCACTCATATCGGTATCCTACGTCACAAACTCAATCAGAACGTATACTGCCAGCGCCACTATCATAGCTAACATCGCCCACACAATAGGGCGTCTGCGGCGCAGCGAATCAACATACGGATATACCGGAGGCTTTGGCTTCCCCAGCGTATACCCCAGGTGCTGCAGCATGAGTCTACCGCCATTCAGGGCATGAAAGATGAAGGCTGCCGCCACTAGATATTCGCCTACTTTGAATCCGGACATCCCGAAAACTGACGTGAAGTCTTCCCAGCTCTCGACACCCCCAATGCGGAAGCCATTCATCACCAGGTGCAGAGTAACGAAGAGCAGTAAGCCAAGTCCGGTCACTCTGTGTAGGGTGTAGAGATACCTTTCTAATTTATAGTTGCCTCCCCATATCCAACCCTTGACCCCCAAACGATTGGGTAAATGCCTCTTCTGGCTGCCGGTGGCCTTCATTGCCATCAGTATTTCCTCTCCACTGGCTGCCACATGGTTATATTCACCGGAGTATGGTCCAGTCGCGGCCCTTCAGGTGTATAATAAGCCAGGGTATGCTTACCCCAGTTGACGTCATCCCGCTGGGGAAAGTCTCGCCTCGAATGTGCGCCCCTGGATTCCGTGCGTGCCAGGCCGCCGGCAACAATTACCTCCGCCAGATCGATTAAGTTGATCGTTTCCAGAACGGCGAGCAGGTTGGTATTATATATCCGACTATCATCCTTAACCTTTACCTGTTCAATTCTCTTCTTCAGTTCCCTTATCTTTCCCAGAGCCTCTTCCAACTCTGGCCCATTCCGATAAACCGCCACGTTGTGATCCATAATCCGTTGTAATTCGGTGCGTATGC
>DAOVAK010000125.1 GCA_030671095.1 Deltaproteobacteria bacterium
TCCATTGCCCTTCCCCGCTAATGTCAGTCCTTTCTCTTCAGCTACCTCATGAAGCCTAATTGCCCCAAGCATAAGATTACATAAATTTACAATCATCTCCTTTCCAGCTCCCTTAAACGTCACTTCGACTCAAGTATTCACATCATTGACCTATTGGATATTCTTATCATCATTCCACCAGTCTTCCGCGTTGACGTGTTTCCCATATCCACGAGCGTCATCCAACCGCTTGTAGAATCGGTTAAACTGAGGGAGATTCTTTACATGCCATCTGACCATGCTATGAAATGCACTTTCTCAATATCGAGCACGTCAAGCAAACCCAAGGGCGTCGTCCCCCAGCGCTTCCAAGGTATATGCTCCCGGGGGCGCCTCACTACCACCGGGACCTCGGGTATCGTAACGAAGGACCTCGTAATGGAGCTCCAAGGCTCTCATCTGTGGATTCCACATGACCAAACCGGAACCCAAAGAATGGCTCAGCATCACGACGCGTGCCCCCTCCTTGCCGCAGAGCTCATAATTCATCCGGATACCATTGGCTTCAATCTGCATGACTTACGTCCCCCCTTCCCTATTCTTTTAGCTATTCTTTACCCGCTCCCCTATGATTTCATTACTATGGTATGGAACCGCTGGATCCAGTCCTCCAGGTTGAGATCCGAAGATCCGCTCAACTTTACAACCTACTTTTTTTTAATCTTTTCAAAAAAGTCTTGACAGAAGATTTTTTTCACATTAATTGTAACGAACGTTAGATACACTTCAAACAGTTGATCCGCAGTTTTTAATTTTTTTTCGGTTCGAGGGTCCGTGGGTCTTTTTGGCACCGGTTTGTATCATGGAAAGGGATCAAATTTTCGAAGCCATTGCTAAGCTCTTCAAGGAGAAAGGCTTCTATAATACATCCATTAAAGATATTTCTGAAAAAGTCGGCTTAAAAGGAGGATCACTCTATTACCACATAAAGAGTAAGGAGGATGCCTTATTTAATATCTGTGAAGATGCTATTAACACGCTCCTGGCTAGATTAGAAACGATTGTAGAAGCTGATGATGATGCGAACACAAAGTTAAAGAATATAGTTGAAAACCATATTGATTATTTTACGAACAATTTCTATAAGACGTCCGTTTTCCTCATTGAAACAAAAGCTCTCGGAGATAATTACCAAAGGATGTACACCGAAAAGAGAGACAGATTTGAATCCCATATAAGGAATGTTTTGCGAGAAGGCATGAGAAAAGGCGTATTCCGAAAAGGTGATACGAAATTGATGGCCTTTGGCATCTTAGGGATGCTGAACTGGATGGTCATCTGGTACAATCCTGGGGGCAAGTGGGGAGCAAAAAAAATTAAAAAAGAACTACTCCAGATGATTTTTTCTGGAATAGAGCGATAAATTTCCCTTCTCATCCAAGTTGTTAAGTCAACTATTACTCATAATTATCCTTTACCTTGAAGCTTTTTCATCTATGGAATTTGGAAGTTCTCTACAATTGTTTTTCCTCTGAATTTCTGGGAATCGTTAGGTGCACATTTGGTCCTGGGAAACAGGGCGAATAATTTTGTCAAGAGTTTTATAATTAACGTTAGATTCTGGGAGAACGCTTATGTCAGCGATACCGGAGATAATACATACCTGGCAGATGGTCAAACCCTGTGGGAAGGATAAAGAAACGGGGAATATCATAGAGGGGAAATTGGAAAAAAAAGAGATCCCTGTCCCGGATTTAAAAGAGGGAGAGGTCTTGGTGGAGATTGCTGGTTGTGGGGTATGCCATACGGATTTGGGGTTTTTCTATGATGGTGTGCCGACGTTCAGTAAGCCGCCATTAACATTGGGGCACGAAATAAGTGGTACGGTTGTTTCGGGCGATAAGAGATGGATCGGCAAGGAGGTTATTATCCCTGGCGCCATGCCATGCAGAAAATGCTACCTGTGCAAAATAGGCCGGGGAAACCGGTGTCTGGATCAGAAAATGCCGGGTAATAGCCTGGGCATTTACGGAGGCTTTGCAAGCCACATCCCAGTACCAAGCATCGATCTCTGTGAGGTTAAGAACCGAGGAGAAATACCTCTTGAGCATCTGGCCGTCATAGCCGACGCGGGGACCACCCCATATCAGGCAACCAGAAAAGCGAATGTGGGACCGGGTGACAACATCATCGTCATCGGTGTCGGAGGGGTGGGACAGTATATGGCTCAGATTGCCAAGGCCGTTGGAGCTGCCACAGTTATCGCCATTGATATTGATGATGAGCGCTTACAGAAAATGCTCTCCTATGGTGCTGATTTCGTCATTAACAGCAAGGATAGAAGCCTAAAGGATGTTTCAAACGAATTAAAGGGCGTTCGAAAACAGAATGATTTGCCCAATTACGGATGGAAGATCTTTGAAGTGAGCGGAACGAAGCCAGGGCAAGACCTGGCCCTAAGTCTGCTCACTTTTATTGGCAAATTGATCATCATTGGTTTTGGATTGCAGAAGATTGAATATTCGATCAGCAGGCTCATGGCCTTTGATGCTGAAATTATTGGGGTCTGGGGCTGTTTGCCCGAGTTTTATCCAATAGTTCTGAATATGGTCCTCACAAAAAAGATAGAGGTGGGGCCTTTTGTGCAAACAAGACCTATGAGTTCCATAGCCGAAACATTTGAAGGGGTTCACAACACCGGTTCACCCATTAGAAGAATTGTGTTGACGCCTGATTTTTAGGTTCGTCGTTACGAGGACCTTGGCGTTGTTTAAGAACAGACTGGAGAAGAGGAGGTTAACAAATTGATCAGTGCAGGCATAGATCTAGGCGGTAAGGATATAAAGGTGCTTTTATCTAAAGAGGGCAAGATCTTGGCCAAAGAGAAGGCCCCGGGTGGTTTCGAAGAAAAAAGGGTGGCAGAGGAGCTTTTGGAAAAAGCCATAAAGAGCGCAGGTATTGGAAGTGAAGAGATTGGACGCACTGGGGTTACAGGCAGTGGCACGAAATATGCGCCCCCTCATGATGTAGAAATTACCGAAATAGGTGCAGCGGCAAAAGGTGCTTCATTTCTTTTTCCATCCGCAAGGACGGTCATCGATTGCGGTGCAGAAGATGCAAGGGCCATGAAATGTGAAAACGGTCTAGCCAAGGATTTTGTCACGAATGATAAATGCGCAGCAGGTGCCGGCGCCTTTACGGAATCCATGGCGAGGGCTCTTGACGTGAGCCTTGAGGATTTTGGTAAGATCTCTCTCAATTCAACCAAAACGGTGCCCATAAACGCACAGTGTGCTGTCTTTGCAGAGTCAGAGGTCGTTTCCCTCATCAATTCAAAAACAGCGAAAGAAGATATTTCGCGAGCAGTTAACAGTGCATTGGCCGAAAGGGTTGTCTCCATGGTTAAAAGGATAGGGATTGAAAAGGATGTCGTCGTTATAGGGGGACTGGCCAAAAACGTTGGTTTTATAGCAGCGCTGAATGAAGGCATGAAGACGGAGATTTTTATCCCCGACTACCCTGAATATGTGGGCGCTCTCGGTGCAGCGATAGCTGCAAGTGAATCATAGTTAGGGGGTTAGGCATGGAAGCAATTCGAAATGGAGATGAAAAGGGAAAAAGGGAACTCTGGAGGTGGATTGAATCCAGATGGACAAATCCCGATATAGACTGGAGAGAAGGAAAAATCATCTCTGCGGGTATAGACGTGGGATCCGTCAGTAGCCAGTGTGTGGTGATGGTTGATGGGGACCTTTATTGCTATGGCAACCTTCGCAGTGGCGCAGGAAGTGAGGACAGTTCCTGGAGGGTCAGTAACTTCGCTTTAGAAGGAACGGGCATGAGCGTGGACGACTGGCATTATTGTGTGGGTACGGGATACGGCAGGGTCAATGTCCCCATGTCCAAGAAGGCAATAACCGAGATTGCATGCCATGCACGAGGTGCAAACTGGATGTATGGGCCCAAGGTGAGAACACTTTTGGACATGGGAGGTCAAGACTGTAAGGTCATACGCCTTAATGAGGTAGGAAAGGTAACCAATTTTCTCATGAATGACAAGTGTGCCGCCGGCGCCGGTCGAGGCATGGAGGTCTTTGCGGATTTTGTCGGCGTCTCCATCAACGAAGTGGGGGAGCGTTCCTTTCAGATTGAAAAAGAGCCCAAGGCCGTCTCCAGCACATGCGTCATATTTGCCAAGTCAGAGGCCGCAGGGCTTTTAAAAGAGGGCTGGGACGTCAATGAGGTCTTGGCCGCCTATTGTGCCGCCACAGCAAGCCGGGTCCGCGAGCTCATGGAGCGTGTCGGTGTTGAGCCTGATTTGGCCATTTCCGGCGGCATTGCCAAAAATAGAGGTGTGGTGGAGAGAATTGAGAACCTCCTTAAAGTTCAATTTTGTTCGAAAGCGTGGCAAAACCCTGAGTACACTGAAAAGAACATCCCGTTCGACACTCAGATTGCGGGTGCCGCCGGTGCCGCCCTTTTTGCAAAGGCCCTGGCGGAGAAATTCAAAAAATAAGGATCTATAACAGCAAGAGGAGGAGCCGAGTCCAATGGGAACCATTGAAAAGTTCCAGGAGATATACGAAAACCGTCATGAGTATGCAAGGGATTGGAATTCAAGACATCCGGATGGCAAGATCTTGGGATGTTTTTGCACCTATGTGCCTGAGGAGATCCCCTATGCCGCGGGAATTTTGCCGGTGCGTATCTTGGGGAGTCATGAGATCGAGGACGACAGTTCGCCTCACCTGTTCGGCATGTTCTGTCCCTTTTGCCGGGACGTCCTGGCCCAGGGGCTCCAGGGAAGATATGAGTACCTAGACGGCATTTCAGACGGCAACTGCTGCATGCACCTTCTGCAGGCCTATGAGGCCTGGGGACTCAATGTGAAGCCGCAGCCAAAAATTCTCAGGGTAGACACCCCATCTTCGACTCAAAACAGGCACAGCAGAAAATATTTAAGGGATGAACTGGAATGTTTCAGAGAGGACATAGAGGAGTGGGGCGGAAAGGAAATCACAGATGAAGCCCTGGATTATGCCATAGAGGTCTATAATGAAAATCGCCGGCTCATGAAGCAGGTCTATGCGCTCAGAAAGGCGGATGACCCACCGATTACGGGGCTGGAATCCATGTACATGGTGGTCTCGAGCCAGATGATGGACAAGGCGGAACATAACAAGATCCTCCTTGAGGCCCTTGAACAGCTCAAAGAGAGAAAACTCGACAGGGAGACTGGTACGAGATTGATGACCGTTGGGAGCGAGAACGATGATGTGGAGTTTCTCAGTATGATTGAACAGAAGATGGTCCTCCCTGCAACGGTGGTCACCGATGATCATTGTACAGGGACCAGGTATTTCTGGCAGGAGATCATCCCTGAAGAGGATCGGCTTCAAGCCATAGCCACAAGGTATATCGCACGGACACCCTGCCCCTGTAAGGACTTTCCCGAACTTCGCCGCTTCAATAACCTGCTGAAGCTTGCAAAGGAGTGGCGGGTCGAGGGCGTCCTTTTGATGCAGCAAAAATTTTGTGATCCCCACGAGATAGACATACCCTCCTTGAAGGATTTTTTCGAGGAGAACGGTTTTCCGACCTACTTCCTCGAACTGGACGTCACCGTTCCCGTGGGACAGTTCTCAACCAGGGTTGAGGCATTCATAGAGTCACTCATGCTCGATATCATATGATGAGGGGGAAAAAATGACGGATGTGAAAAAGTATCCCACAAAACCATTTGATTGCTGGGGCAAGGCAAAAGAACTGCGAATGGATATTTATCAGAAGCTGGCACAGAAGGCATCAGGGGAAAAGGACTGGCTCGTCGCCAGCGGGGGTACCGAAGGCCTGATCGGGCTTCCAGCCGGATTGGGGGAGGATTATGTCTTTTTCGGTGGCGAACCTTATGGCGCTTCTACCGGTGCCATGGGGAAATCAGAGGAGATGATGGCCCATTGTGAGGCCAAGGGATATGCCAGAGACCTTTGTGGCTATTGTCGTAACTATCTTGGTTCCACCTTCGGTGATCAATTCTCTTTCGGTGGCAAGTACCCTCATCCCGACTTCTATTTCCAGCTCCACTTCTGTGACACCCACGGCAAGTGGTATCAACCGGCTGCCCGATACACGGGCAAGCCTTACTTTGTTATAGATATGGGGGCATCCTATCGATGGCCGAAATGGAACGAGAGTGAAAAGAGGAAGGAAAATAAATTTAACTACCTCGTCATCCAGATGCACGATTCAATTGAGTGGATGCAAAGGATTACGGGCAGGACTTACGATGACGAGAGGCTGGCCGATGCGGTCTATAACGAGATCATGTCCACCTCAAAATGGGCGAAGTGCTGCGAACTCAATAAGCATATTCCCGCCCCAATGGATGAAAAATCCATGTACGCCTTCTATATCATTCATGTGCTCCTGAGACACACGAGCGAAGCGGTTGAATTTTTTGACATGCTTTATGACGAACTTCAGGATCGAATCGCCAACGGTATTGCCGGGGTGGAGTATGAACGATTCAGAGTGGTTCATAACAGCCAGCCTCCATGGTATGCGCTGCATATGTTTCGGTACATGGAGAAATTCGGCGTGGTCTGTGTTGGAAGCCAGTATGATTTCATGCTTTCAGGAGGGTGGGATTACTATTACGATGAGAACGACATCCCCAATATCCGGGCAGGCGAACCACCGACTGATCTTAAAGACAGGGTCAAGACGAGAGACGGGGCGCTTAAAGCTATGGCTTCCTGGATTCTTGACTACGGCCTGACCATAAGGAGCTTTCGTTTTCCCATGATAGAGAGACGAAATATCGATGTGGCCATAGCCCGGGACTGGAATTGTCAGGGCGCAGTGATGCATCTCAATCGTGGTTGCGAGGGTTGGGCTGTAGGGCAATTGGAAGTAAGAAGAGCCCTCGTTGAAGCGGGTTTTCCGGTTCTCACCTACGAAGGAAATGTGGCTGATCCCCGTGAATTTGACGAGGCCAGAACCTTTGCCCGCATTAATGCTTTTATGGAGAGTCAGGGGCTTAAGAAGCTGGTCAATTAATTTTGACGGCTTCGTAAAAAGTCCAACTGCTGCGTTACGCTTCATCCCCGCCCTGTTAGATACGTGCTAACAGCTATCGGGGGTATATTGGGTGATACCACATCTTATAGATTGGAAACGTTCCGGTCGTCATTATCTAACAGGGTAAATCATTGCGGCGTACTGTAAGTACGCCTCATTCCTCAAGATTCGCAAGCCTTGCATTTGGAGCTTTTTATTTTGCCGTCCCATTTTTGACTTTTTACGAGTTAATCAAAAT
>DAOVAK010000500.1 GCA_030671095.1 Deltaproteobacteria bacterium
AAAAAATTCCACGGAGTCACAGAATGATACGGGCTAAACTCTGGTTTCGTTGCGCTGCTATGCATGATCCTGTCACGCCGGTCATTGTCAAACCGGCGACTGTTGGATGGGACGCCAAAAGGAGGCAGGTTGATCTCACCATAGAACGTGCCTTTAAAGGCGATGAACTGGTCCTGAGGATGAAGGGATGGGTTACCGTTGATGTCAAAAAAGTTATAGATGTTGTTAAAAGACATGGCTTCTTAAAGGTGTTGGATGATCGAGATCTCATAGTGGAAGTGGAAACAGAAAAGGATTATGAAAATCTTAAGGATGACATCTTAGAGAACTTCGGAGACCAATTGGATCTGGAAATCATATAGTCGAGGTCTTCATCTCCTATCCCTTTCGGAGTGAGCGGATTTGACGGAAGAGAATGATGACATAATCCATATCCCTATCGACGGGGTCCTCGACCTCCACACATTCAACCCCAAGGAGGTGGTCTCTGTGGTGGATGAGTATCTCAGTGCATGCCTCGATAAAGACATTTACGAAGTGAGAATCATCCACGGTAAAGGAAAAGGCGTGCTAAGACGCACCGTTCATGCCCTCTTGGAAAATCATCCCCTGGTCCTGGAATTCAAGTTGGACACCGGCCCCTCAAGTTGGGGAACAACCATTGTACACCTCAAAGCAAGAGGGGGACGCGCATGATTTTATGCCTTTCTCAAGTATCCAGGCTCCACCGCTGATCAAGTGCAAGTTTTCGCCACGCCGTACCGCCCTACTAACAGCAGACTGCACGATTCCAAGCATTTCTTCCCCCATTCGCCAGAGTTGTAATTCTTCTACAACTCTCTTACAATGGCCTAATGCTGCGCATAGGGCATCTAAGTCTTGAGAACTTCGTGATCATGGCTCCCATGGCAGGGATCACAAACCTTCCCTTTCGTCTCATGGTCAAGAAGTTGGGTGCAGGACTGGTTACAACGGAAATGGTCAGTGCCATGGGACTCACATTGGGTAAAAAAAAGACCTACGACTATATGAGGAGTGATCCCAGGGAAAAGCCTCTTGCGGTACAGATCTTCGGATCGAGCCCAGATGTCATGGCTAGCGCTGCCCAGGCGGTAGTGAACGCTGGAGCCGACCTTTTGGATATAAACATGGGGTGTCCTGTCAAGAAGGTGGTTAAGACCGGAGCGGGTGCATCTCTTCTCCGTGACCGGAGAAGTGTTTCAGAGATTGTCTCAGCCGTACGCCGTGTCTGCCCTATTCCATTAACCGTGAAAATCCGGGCCGGATGGTCTCCTGAAGAGCCCGCCGCATGCGAACTTGCCCAGGTGGTGGAGGACTGTGGTGGTGATGCCGTAACCGTCCACCCAAGATTCGCCACCCAAGGCTACTCTGTCCGTGCCGACTGGCGCTTGATCGGCCAGGTGAAAGATCGCGTGAAGATCCCTGTGATCGGTAACGGAGATATCTTTGAACCATCCCAGGCCCTGGAGATGATGAGGCAAACAGGATGTGACGGGGTCATGGTAGGGAGAGGAGCCATTGGAAATCCCTGGATTTTCAAACAGATCCTGCATCTGGCCCAAGGGCTTCCAGTCCCCCGACCTGATTTGGATGAGCGCAGATCACTTCTCATAGAACACTACCAGCTTCTATCCAATGCCATGGGTGGAAAAAGAGCGGCCCTTGCCATGCGGGGACTCCTCCTCTGGTATACGAAAGGACTGCCCCACAGTAGTCGCTTCCGAGGAAGCATTACCCAGATTAAAGACCTGGAATCTTTGGTCACGACCATGGATAACTATTTTTCTGCTTTGAAGGACGAAGAGGCTTGAAAGTCAGGCTAGCAAAAACAGCGGCATTTTGTATGGGGGTTCGGCGGGCCATGGAGATGGTGCTCACGGAAGCCAACAAAGGGCAAGGCAGCATCTCCACTTTAGGTCCCCTCATTCACAACAAACAGGTGATGGAACTTCTTGAATCCAAAGGCGTCACATCACTCAAAGATATTGATGAATTCCATGAAGGGACCCTGGTCATCAGGGCCCACGGTATTCCTCCCGATCAGAGGAAGGCGTTGAGGGAATCCGGCCTCCGACTTATCGATGCCACTTGTCCTAGAGTAGCTCGGGTCCAGTCCATCATTCGCTACCACACCAAGAAGGGATACACGGCTATTATTGTGGGAGACAGGGATCATCCAGAGGTGATAGGCCTACTGGGCTATGGCAATGGTCGGGCGCACGTGATCAATACCCTGGATGAGGTGTCAACAATTCCTGATACGGAGAAGGTGTTCCTCGTTGCCCAGACCACACAGGACGAGGAGAAGTATAGAGAAATTGTACAAGCTGTTATGACGCGGTTTCCGGATGCCCTCACGTTTGACACCATTTGCGATGCCACAATCGATCGACAAGAAGAGATTCGGTCTTTTGTAGGTCAGGTGGATGCTGTTGTCGTCGTGGGCGGATACCACAGTGGAAACACAAAACGCCTTGTCCAGATATCTGAGGAGGCGGGTCTGCCCACCTTTCATGTGGAGACAGAAAAGGACCTGGACAAGGAGAGGCTCAGCAGCATGGAGGTCATTGGCGTCACGGCCGGTGCCTCCACACCCAACTGGATGATCAAGAACGTGGTCAAGGAGATAGAGGCGATCCGAAGTCGCCGGGAAACCTTTTTTGGCCGATGGATCAAGAATGCCTTCAAGTTCATGTTGCTCAGTAATCTTTTGGTGGCGTTTGGAGGTTTTGCCCTTGCCTATGCGGCCGCAATCCTGTCAGGTAGAACACCCGACCTCATTCATCCTTGCCTTGCCCTATTGTATATTTACGCTATGCATGTGCTAAATCGTTTCCTGGATAAGGGAGCCAGCACATACAATGATCCGGAGAGGGCAGGTTTTTATGGGAAGCACAGGGCCTTTTTAATCCTCTCCGGCGTGTTCTCCATGATTGGCGCCCTGGGTCTCTCTTACTATCTGGGTACCATGGTCTTCTTTGCCATTGCAGGACTGAGCATCCTGGGAATAATATACAGCATCCCCATTGTGCCCATTAGCCTGAGGCATCTGTGGCGGTATTCCAAAATCAAGGACATCCCCGGCTCAAA
>DAOVAK010000460.1 GCA_030671095.1 Deltaproteobacteria bacterium
GGGGGAACGTTCGTGCAGATATTGCATAACTTCCTAAATATTGCTCTCTCTGTCAGGCTCGTTCCCTGCCGAGATAGCCCTGGTGAAACGTGATGTTCTATCTAAAAAAAGCTGTCCGAAAAGGACAGCTAACCCCTCGAAATCACTGGAACCGACGGTCGGATTTGGACCAACAACCTACTGATTATGGAGAATAAAGGTTTTCAGGAAGTTATATCTATCAGGGTTTGTCAGAAAATGCCAGTTGATGCACGTTTCGGCAAAAAATGTTGAACATCTGCTCTACCTTCAATTGACCAAGGCTTGTCCCGATACACTATGTAAAGTGTTTACTTACCTCAAGACCCTTAAGCCGTTCAATAGCATCCAAAATCCTCACTGCAAAAGGGGAAAAATAGCTTGCCCCCGGATATTGGTCTGGTTCAGGAAAAGGTACATTCAGGTATTTTCTCATATGTTTTGCTTCATCTAAAAGGTCTCTGAAAAGGGATGAAAGCATATATTCGTCCTCAGACCACGGAGACACCGATAAGACTTTCAATATTTGATTAAACAAATGGAACGTTTGGACCCAATTAAGGTACGCTGGCATCTTTCTTAAATCAAGAAGGTTAAGCCATTCGACCCTTTTTTCCAGGGTAAAGGTTACGATTTTCGGTCCCTTGATCCTTGTCAGAAGGCCAACCTTGTGCCACCTCGCAAGTATTCTGTAGATATTCTTCTGATCACAGAAAATCTCCCTGGCGATCGCATTGGAGTGGCCGCTCTCATTACTCAGCAGATAAATGAGGGCCTCCACCCTCGCGTCCATGCCTAAAATACCTCGCAGTCTCAACTGTAATAGTGAAGGTCGTTGAAGGATCGCCTCTGTTACAATATTTCTAATCTGAAACTTGCTGAAGAAATCCTCATACTCCGTGGCTGAGGTTTCTTCGAATTCGCAGGTTTCAAGTTTCTTTGGTGTCCAAACTTTTTGACCGAACCTTTTGAAGGTTTCACCCAATAAATCAAACACCTGGGGCTCCAGGAGAGAATAGATTCGGGGACTCAATCCAGGTAACGGCTTGGTGAAGGCCTTTGCAATCCTCTTTAGGCGTGGAAGATTCAACCAGTCATTGTGCTTGATCAGCCATTCAATGGAAGCGTTTAAAAGGCGAGTATCCTGAAAGCCAGTGGTGAGGGTGGATAATGCCAATGCCTCGAGGTCTATGAGGCATCCCTCTTCTGGCTCGACATGAGAAGCCACACCTAAAGCGGACCAATGTCTCCATTGGACTTCAAGGAAACCATGCGTAAACCTTTCTTTAAATTCTCTTAGCGATAGGTCCATAACCGTGCTTTTTTAGGAAATCTTTAAGGATGAATCGAAACTCTTGCGACACATCTTGGGTTAAAATCCATCTTGCCGCCTCTTCTATTTCTTCTTCCGTCGGACGTAAGGCTAACAGATCCTGTACATGGTAATCGTTGCGATCAACTGCCGCATAGAGTTTAAAAAATATCTGGTCTGTTCGGCTGATAAAATATACAGTCAGATAGTTCCCGTAACTCTTTTTTACAAGTCGTCCTTCTATTCCACTGGGAAGCCCTAAATCTATCTGCGAAGCAGGTCCAAGGTTTAACCAGTCCTCAGGTAATCCAAAATCCCTAGCTATTGTTTTTGCAGCCTTTTCCAGCCACTCAGGGAACCTACCAATTTTCCAAATTCTCATCCTCTGGTCTGTCTCTTCAACCCCTGCTATAACGTCAACGTCTTTGGTAGTTCAATCAATAAGTCCGAGGGCAGCTAGGGCTGTCCCACCGCAAACTAAAAGGCCGATGGAAAAACCCTCCTGAAACTCTATCTGCCGATCAAGGGCACGAAAAATTTCGTCTAGATTTTTATGACTTATCGTCATATTAGGATTTTAGTACCTAGTATTAAGGACTAATTTTCCTAATAATAAGGATTTTAATGCCTAATGTCAACCCCAAAACTAGAGTCAATTCGCCGTTAATCTCGATTCTTTGTTTGGATCTCCACTGCCCAAAGCCGACTATGACTTACAAGATCTCTGCTCAGGGTTTTCTGTTTTACCCTTTGGGGTATAACCCTTTGATATCTTCATAATATAACGTAGTTGAGTTGTTGATCAAACAGCTCTCATCAGTTAACTCCAGGCGAAGAAATCGTTCGGAGCAGCCAATCTCTTAGGAGTAAGGAAGATAAGTTAACAATTTAACAACGTCTCCTCAACCATTGGCGTTTGAGGCTGCTCAGAAGGCAATCTGGAAGCGGGCCTGGAAGATATCTGCCCGCCCGCTATCAACCGGCGGCCGTGTGGCACGATCCTTAACATGGGCTCGGACGTAGTTGAACATGAAGCGGAAGTTTCGCGTGAGATACCAGTTCAGGCCAGCGGTGAAATTTCTCTCCCTTCCCCCCTTGATGGGCTCATCGTTCAAGTCTATATAAGAAAACCGGGCCCCCAGTTCCAAGGCCCCCCATCCTCCCCTGAGGGGCCGGAATTCACGTCGTGGTCTCACCTTTGAAAAGACCCCGCTTGATGTCTTGTAGTCACGATGTTCGCCGGTCAAAAAGTAACTACCCTGCACGTAGAATCCCCAGAATTCGGGGTCGTCCTTTCCATCTGCATCCGTGAAAGCATGGAAGTACTCCCCCTGGAAGGAGAAGGGGCCAAGAACGATCGCCAATTCCGGGTTGATGAAATCCACGCTGTCCGTAAAGAAAAAACCCGTATCGACGAGCCTTTCATCCGTAATGCGTGACTCCGGTCGCGCCCTAAATTGCACGCGATCGTCTATATCCTTATCATTACGAATTCCATGGCTGTAGGAGAGGCCCAGATGCAGAAGCCTTTTGCCCTCTTC
This sequence comes from Deltaproteobacteria bacterium, assembly GCA_030671095.1. The sequence continues at coordinate 2,872 of DAOVAK010000460.1, forward strand.
TCCATACCATGGAAGGCCGGTAAGGCGCGCCGTGAGATTATACCCGTTGGCCTCGCTCATCCTATCGCTAGCCTCTCCCACATCACTGAAGGAACCCGTGTTGAAAAAAGCGCCCCCTGCCAGGGTCATCCGTTCGCCTAATACGGTCTTGTCGCCCCTTACCCCCACGTTTCGGCTCGCCGCAAACGCCTCGTTGGGCAAGGCCCATTCCATAAAGGTGATATTGGTGAGGGAGGTTGACCTTTCCAGGGAGAAGGGCTCCTTCATGTGACCGAATGTGAAGTATCCGAGGAGGGGAATCTTTGGAAAGCGGAGCCAAATGTCCTTTATTTCGCGGACGTTGGCAAAGTCAATCTCAAGCTTGAATTCCAGGGCACCATATGGAGCATAGGACGTGATAGCATCCGTCCCGGGGGGGACCGGTTTTTCAATGGTCTCGGCCCGCTCCTTGACGGCCGAAAGTGCCCTTATCGTCCCCGAGACAGTGACACTCAGCGAGCGAAAATCCCC
>DAOVAK010000543.1 GCA_030671095.1 Deltaproteobacteria bacterium
AAACTCCACATATTGGGGTTTCTTATATCTGGCTATACGCCCCCCAACAAAGTCAATCAATTCCTGGGGCTCAAGACTCTGTCCCGCCTTCAACTGACAGACGGCCTTGATTCCCTCTTTCCACTTGGGATCAGGCACGCCGAAGACAACGGTCTTCTCTATGGCCGGATGCTGGAGTATCACCTTTTCCACTTCAGCCGGATAGACGTTTTCACCTCCCGGTTTTATGAGTTCCTTCTCCGCCTTTCTACCCGCATAGAATAGAAAGCCCTCCTCGTCGAACCGGCCCATATCTCCCGTATGGTGCCACCCTTCCCGAAAGGTATATTCATTTTCCTCGGGGAGATTCCAGTACCCTTTGAAGACCATGGGGCCTTTCATAACGATCTCGCCCACCTGGCCCACGGGAACAGGACGGCCATAATCATCCACGAGTCTCACTTCGGCCAAGGGAATGGGTCTGCCCGCTGATCCGGGCTTGTCATTGTAAGCGCTAAGGGTGGCTACACAAGAGGTCTCTGTCTGACCATACATGCAGTAGAACGTCCCACCCACCATTTCTTGGTATTTTTCTATGGTCTCTGGCGTGTCTAAGCCAGCTACCGTTTTGAGCGTTCCAATATCTATACCCGACTCCTCATGTGCTTCAAGGATTGATGAGAGGATCGGTGCAAAATCGAACAAGAGTGAAACCTTCTTTTCCTTGATGAGTTCCACCGCCTTGTCTGCATCAAACTTGCTCACATTCACATTCAGGGCGCCTGCGTGAAAGCTGGTGGTGGCCGTGAAGAGGCCGCCCACATGAAAGAGGGGCAGGAGATTGAGATTCACATCCTCGGGCATCAGACTGAAGAAATAATCAAAGTGCAGATCCGCACAGAGGACATTCCCGTGGCTCAACAAGGCCCCTCTTGGCCTGCCTGCAACAGCTGCCGTGTGGATGATCACATAACCATCGTCGGTGGACACCTCAGGTGGATCGAAATCCCCCTTGTTATTCAGCAAGGCCTCAAAATCAAGGTAATTGCCCGCTCCGGCTTTGAGATTAAAATATTTTTCAACAGAAGGAAGTTTCTCGATCAATCCATCTATCAATTCCTGATATTCCTCATCGGCAAATACCAACTTGGGTTCACAATCATTCAGATTAAAGGCGACCTCGTCTGCTGAGAGCCTCCAGTTGATGGGTAGCATGATGGCGCCTAGAGCTGCAGCGCCACCGTAGAGGAGAAAGTACTCCAGGCTATTTTTCCCAAGAACCCCAATTCGATCGCCCTTTTCCACACCGGAATTTTGCAGGCCACAAGCGAGACGATCCACCTGTTCCTTGTACTGGGCAAAAGTCAAGGTACGATTATCATCAACTTCAAACCAGGCGGGCCTGTCCTTAAAACACTGGGCATTGCGATTAACAAGATCATAGAAAGTAAAATCATAAAGTCCCATATAAAATAACCTCACTTCGTTCGATGATTTTATGCAACGCGACTTCGTCGCTCATGTAACGGGGTCAGCCCTTGACACTGGACACAAGCATCAACCCAGAAAGTTTTTGAGCAGAAAGTGCCACAAAAGAAGCCAGAAGTTCATGTTCGCTTGAGACAACTGTGTCCAATGTCAAGGGCTGACCCCCAATTACTTCCCTAAACCAATTCTAAGGGTAAGTCGAGCTAAAAGTAAGCGTCTTGGAGACACCATCAGCCTTAAAAGTGAATGAGCCTTCTTGAACACCAATCGGGAACGACATTTCAGGAAGCTCCTTCCACCATTTCTCAACTACATCCCAAGCCTTAATCCCTCTCTTTTTAGCCACTTCCGCATGGACCAATAAAAATTTAGCCCAGCTGCCCGTAGGGGTAATCGTTACGTGGAGCACCTTAGAATTGGTCTTCCCAGCAGGTATCCACATCGAATTCAAATCATGGACCATGCGCAACTCGTAACCATCAAAAAACAAGAAAAACCTGGAACGATCTAGCATGACTGGATAATTGTTAGGATTGGTAATTTCAAAAACAAAGGCCAGTGTGACTGCCGAAGAACCACCGAATTTTGGGGCTTTTCCTTTGGCCACTTTCGCCTTCCCGTATGTCCAGAATCCTTCGTAATAGCTTAGTTGGACTGAGTCCAACTTTATCACTGGATCCTTAAAATTGGCCGCAGTAGGCTTTTGCATCGCTGCACAGGAGGCGAAAACCACCGCCAGGCCAAAAAGAAGTACTGTCATCAATGCCAGTCTCTTATTCATCATAAACCTCCCTCTATAAAATCGTTTTACGATTCTATGTAACGCGGCCATAGCCGCTCCTAATAGAAGATTATTACGTTAACCATCTCTTCCTGCGTTTGTAATGTTTCACATCGCGAAAGCTCTTTCTTCCACCCTTGTCGGTGAGGCCAAGATAAAAATCCTTAATATCCTCGTTCTCTCTCAACTTCTCAGAGGTATCGTCCATGACGATCCTGCCCGTCTCCATGACATAGGCATAAGGCGCCACAGTCAGGGCCAACTTGACGTTCTGTTCCACCAGGAGAATGGAGATTCCCTCTTCCTTGTTGAGCTGCATAATGATATTAAAGATCTCATGGATGAGCTTTGGGGCCAGTCCCATGGAGGGCTCATCCAGCAAGACCAGTTTCGGTTCGGTCATTAGAGCCCTTCCCACGACCGTCATCTGCTGTTCACCACCGCTTACGAATCCCGCCACTTCATTTCGCTTCTCACGTAGCCTGGGGAAATAATGGTAGACCAGCTCCAGGCCGTCCCTTACGGAGCCGGTCTTTCGCAGGTGAGCTCCCACCTTAAGGTTTTCCTCCACCGTCAGGTGTTCAAATACCCTACGCCCCTCTATGACCTGGACGATTCCCTTCTTGGCAATGATGGCAGCCCTTTCATGATGGATGTGATCGCCTTCATACTCGATGGCACCATCAGTCACCTCGCC
>DAOVAK010000826.1 GCA_030671095.1 Deltaproteobacteria bacterium
CAAGCCTGCCCTCTTGCATTGGGGTAATGCCATAGAAAATAACAGCGCTACTACCTCACAGACTTGCCGGTCATTGGTTATGCTTATGGCTATCACAGGAAATCTGGATGTTCCAGGGGGAAATATCCAGGCCATGGTGCCACCTGTGATGTCCTTAAGGAAACTGATCAAAATAGATGAATTTCCAGAAAAGAATCAAAAGATTCTGAGCCGGTATCACGGCACTTCCTCCCGGATGCCCACTGTACCAGGTTCGTTATTGATCAAGACTATTCTGGATGAAAAACCCTATCCGGTTGAGGCCGTATTTTTTCAAGGGAGTAATCCTCTGGTAAGTTATGCAGGAGCCAATAATGTCTTCCATGCTCTCCATAAACTTGAGTTTCTGATGGTATCAGACCTTTTCATGACACCCACTGCAGCCTTAGCCGACCTGGTTCTTCCCGCCGCCACCAATATGGAGTTCAATGATATTGGCCACTACGGACTTCCCCATGGTTATATTTTGGCCAGACCTAAGATCGTGGAAGCGCAGGGAGAATGTTGGCCCGATATCAAGATCATAAATGAATTGGGAAAGCGACTTGGGTTGGGCCATCATTTTTGGGCAGATATTCAGGACTGTATAGAGGAAATCCTAGCACCCTCGGGCTTGACCTATGAGCAGTTCTGTCAGCAAGGGTTATTAAAGGGAGAAAAGCATTATTACAAATATAAAGAAAGAGGATTTCCTACCCCGTCAGGAAAGGTGGAGATCTACTCCTCTATCATGGAAAAGGGTGGTTACGACCCCCTTCCCGGGGCTAGTTTACCAGAAACACCCGGTGAGGATTATCCTCTTTTGATGACCTCTGCCAAACCAAAGGATTTTTTTCACAGCGGATATCGTCATCTTGAATCTCTTCGCAAAAGGCATGGGAGCCCGAGCATCAGAATTCATCCACAGGCAGCTTCAAAAAAGCTGATTTTAGATGGCGATACGGTTGCAATAATTTCCCCTTACGGGAGAATACAGCTAGAGGCTGTACTTACAGAGTCTCTTGATCCGAGGGTTGTTAGCGCCGATTACGGGTGGTGGTTCCCTGAAAAAGGGGAAAAGGAGCTTTTCGCCTGGCGGGTATCCAACGTCAATATGCTAACGAGCGGGGATCCTCCTTATGATCCTGTATTAGGATCTACTCGTCTAAGAAGCATCCCCTGTCGAATCAAAAAAATCGAAGAAGGATAATTTCTTGACTGTAAACGCCCACACTCTTGTATTGCCCCAAGGAAGGCTGGGTGACCCTGCGGGCTCGGCAAGGTTTTTCAAACCATGCTTTAGCTGGTGGAGATACTTTACAAAAGATGTAATAGTAGATAAATTGCCTTTAGATGCGGGCAGCAAGGGAAACAAAATAGAAGAATCGAACTTCCCTAATTCACTACCCTAAGAAGAGTAAAGGAGGAGAGCATGGGTAAGCCACACATGGAATTTGTCAACGTAGATATGGAGGAAGGCTGGGAAACACCTCCAGGTTATCCAGCAGGGATCGAGCAGAAAATCCTTGCTAGC
>DAOVAK010000292.1 GCA_030671095.1 Deltaproteobacteria bacterium
AGGCAAGGTGATATCTCAAGCTGTGTGAGATTCTTAAAAGAGGCCCCTCTCTGCATGGCAAAGGCCTTTTTATTTGTGCGGCAGTTTGTAAATAAGGATGGAACGGAGAAGATAGGTCTGGTTGATCACTCAGGGCAACTCTGCTTGTACGACTCTCTCCAATTTTCGGGGCCCTGCTGCCCTGTCAGCAGACCAGTCCTTTGGAGGATGAATCTTTTCATAGTCGTCGATCCTTCCCAGTGCCTTGAGACGATTGATTATGAGATGCCAGGCGCAGTCCACGTCCCCCTTTATTTCGCACTTACCCTGAGCTGAGCCGCCGCAAGGACCGTTGAAGAGCCGCTTGGCACAACGTGAGACCGGGCATATCCCGCCCGTATAGCCCACGATGCAATCCCCACATCCTTGGCATTTTTCGCGCCAGATGCCCGGCTCGTCAAGGGCACCCAGGAAGGTTGTATCTAGGGCCGGTATCACGGGCAATTGGCTGAAAACATCGGCCAAGGTCTGGACACCTGCTCCGCATGCGAGAGACAATATGGCATCGGTATCCGGGGGTACATGGAGATGGGTCTTCACGAGATCCCACTCGCACTGCCTCTCGATGGTATCCACGTGAAAGGTTGGCGCATTTTCCTTGAAGTATCTGCCATTGCCCAGATCCCGGGCCAACGCCCGTGCCTCCCTGTCGCCGCCGGTAAGGCAGACGGTTACGCAGGTCCCACAGCCCAGTATCAGGACGTTTTGAAAGTCTGATATGGAATTGACAATATCCTCAATCGGTTTGCGCTTCCCTACAATCATTATTGGACTCCCCCGGTTTCACTCATGGCAGAGGCAAGATGTTTCCATGCCGTGAGGGAAAGGGTCTGACGGTGATGAGGACATAGTGGCTCAAGGTTATGCGGGACCTTTTCGGCCACTGTCTCTTGGAAATCTAAGGTATAAAGAGGCTCACTACAGATCATACAGCGGACCAGCTTCATACTGGCCACCTCATCCCAGGCACCGTCTAATAAGTGGTGGAATTCTATGGCTTTCTGTGGACAGATTCTCCAACAATTGCCGCATCGGGCGCAAAGCGTCATGTTATGCAAGAGCGTTCTTTCCTCTCCCCGGTCCACAGACCTCAAGGCGTTCGCAGGACAGTTCTGAACGCAGGCTAAACATCCATTGCAACTGTTATTTACTCTAAAAAAAGACATGGTATTGTCTCCTCAGTATTTTTCACGCTTTCTCATTCCAATTCTCAGATCATGAGCGAGCGGGGCAGGGGTTTTTGTGACTAACTCACCATGTGGCGTATAACCTGATAGTGCCTCTCTGCCGAGCCGCGGATGCGGGGATAGTGAAGCTTGTGCCCCTCCACGTATTCTAAGGCCTTCGGCTCGCAGACACGGACACACTCGGGATCTCCGTCACACAGGTCACACTTAAAGGCGAGTCCCCGGTCGGAATCAAATGCCATGGCTCCGAATGGACAAGCGGAGACGCACATCTGGCATCCAATACAGAGCGTGTCGTTGATCATCACCCTGTTCAAAGCCTTGTCCCGCGATATGGCATTGTTTGGGCATGCCGCTAAGCAGGGAGGATTCTCGCAATGCTGGCATGTCATGGGGAGATAGAATCTGTCGAGAACATCCCCTTGGATGATGCGTATACGGCTCCGAGTAGGCTTACTAATACCGTCATGTCTCTTGGCGCAGGCGAGCTCACAGTCTTTGCAACCGTTACATTTGGCAGGATCCACGGAAAGCGTCTTCGGTGTCATGGGTCAGTCCTTTCCTCATATTCTCCTTACTAACCTTTCCCCTGTTTCGAGTTCAGTATACAGAACATATATTCGTATATAATTATAGCGCCCAAAAACGCTTTGTCAAGCACATTCCATATATTTTTTTTGTATAAACCTTATGATATTGAAAATAAATGACTTTCTAGGATTACTGGCCGAAAAACGATAGCCAGCATGAGAAGCTTTTGATTTATGAGTGTCGTTCGCTATGGTGAACATATCAGAGAGGTAGACCGTCAGAGGTCATTCAGATTGTGGGATCCATCGGGTTTAGGTTTGTGGGCGGTGTTGAGAGGGGCGTGTTCTGAAAAATATGGCGATTACTGGTGTGTGGGATAATGAAAGGTATTCCCGCAGCCGTTTTGAAGGGCCCAAAAAAGAAGGCAGAACAGAAGGTGTCAGAGCGTGAATCTGTCCCCAACCCTCCACCACTCGATGATCGATCCATGTCGTCTGAACTGGACCCCATCCCTCTGTTCAATTTCCCGGATCCAATCCCCTAACCTGGAGGCGTGATGGATGATGAGAGGGGTGCTATGATGAGGGAGGATATCAACGGCGAGGGCATACTGGTCTATGGTTTTTTGAATATTGCCTAGGGTCTCTTCCGTATCCCATGGCGTGGGATGGATGAACCCGTGGATGGCCCCCTCTTTCCTGGAATATCCCCATTCCAGTGGGAAAGCCTCCTTGAGCTTCCTCATCAGGCGAATGGCACGGAGGTTCGTCTCCACGCTCAACCCTTTGTTTAGGTTCCCCAATATCCGATCATCGAAAGACTCAAAGCCCACCGATGCCAAAAGGAGACGCACTCGCATGTGCCTAGCCAACTCCAGGGCCTCACGCAAATGTTTCTCCCCCTTCAGAAACCAGTCTGCCCGCATAATAAGGTTTATCTGGGATACTCTGATTTTCGTTTCTCTGAGCTCTGTCAATAAGCGTGGCAGTCTTGGTAGAGGATTCTCATTGATCAACTCGAAGGGGATTTTCCTGCCATCTTCCTGTTCGGGTAGGCAGCGGATCTGGTGAACAACTGTCTCCATCTCCAATGCACCGTAAAATCCCTTATCAACGGCCACATCGCAGAAGGCACATCCTTTGAAAGGGAGTATGACCTTTTTTGCCCCATTCCCTAAGGAGACGGGGTAGTCTATCTCAACAGACCGCTCTCGGGCCGCATATGGACATCCTATCTGCTGTAATACTTGGCCGGTGCCGATCTTCAGGGGTACAATCCCTGTTTTCCCTATTCTGTAGATATTTTTCCATCTCATCTCACCCAAGAACTTCTCATCCCATTCCTGTTTGGGATTTTGAATGATTTCACCATTCTCTCCAAGAGATAGCAGTCCCGGGCTCCCCTCCCACCCATCTCCACCCAGACTTTGTAAGAGGTGGATGGCCTGCTCTGCCGGTCCGGGCAGGGACAAGGAAAAACTTGCCGCAAGGCCACGAAACCGGTGGGGATGAATCTGCCAATTCGTCTCCCCCAGGTAGTCCACATCCGCCTGAGGGCCTGCTAAGATGCTGAGGGCACCTTCATCCTTGAGTTCCTGAGCGAGGGCGAAGAGGTCTTCGCGGCCGCTCAACAAGGAGAAACCAATGATAGGCCTTTCCGTTCCGAAATACTCAGCCAAGGCCCTCTTGAGGATGGTTTTATCATCTTCACGCGCTACCGTTATGACAATACAATCATAGGGCGTATTCTCTTGGATGATGGTAGCAGCCATTTGAGGCCCCAGCAGACCATAGGTCTCCCCCGCGAAGTAGCTGGCGATAATGGCCATCCTTTTTCTAAGCTTTATTTGGCCTTCGGAAGGTGACATCCTGTGTCCAATCATCAAGGCATATCTGTTAGGTTTTCATCTGGGATAAAAAAGGTAAACGCATTTTGCAGAGACTTCTCTCTTAAGATTGCCTTCTTCATTTTAGGGTGTTCTGATGGCATTGAAGCAGACCTCTTGCCGATGTTATACTGAGAATTACCTTTTATCCATAAGAAAACCTGGGAAACCTAGGGTTGAAATTAGAGTTCAGAGAATATAAGTTCAACAAGAACCTTAATTTTGCGTAACATTTTAGCCCTTTGAAACAGCCGTGCAAGAACTCTTGGTGGGCTGAGCGGGGTTCTCTGGAGGAGCCAAAAAACCAGGCCTTCTGTGCACAGTTTCTTCCGGGGGCTCCCTTGCCCTGACGCCTGCGCACGCAGGCCGTCCAAACAGAGACCAGGCCAAGTTCAATGGTGACAGAACAAGGCCTCACAGCTACCTTGGTTTGTGCGCCATACTTAAAGGCACCGGGCAAATTTTTTGGCCCCTCCAGAGAATGCCGCTTAGCCCAGGGGCTTTTTAAACGCCTCCCCGGCCCGTACCGGCCCGGGACGGGCAGGCGCTTTTCAAACGGCTAAAGTATTACCTTTCTTTATTAAATTATCACCCACTAAGGGATCAAAGTGCACCTTGTCAACTTTCAAACTCTCCTTTCACTCCCATGTATCTCAACCCAGCGCACACCGCCTGGCCCAAAGATAGACCCCCATCATTTGAGGGGACAATCTTTTGGGTGAAGACCTTGAATCTATTGGAAGTGAGGGCGCGGGAAAGGCCATTCAGCAAGGTCACATTTTGAAAGGATCCACCGCTCATGGCCACATGGCCTATGCCACTCGCCTCCCTTAGCCTAATACATGTGCCAGTGAACATGTCTATTAGCGTATTATGAAAGCGTCGACTTATGATTCCGCGGCTAATCCCTATTTTTATATCCTCCACCACACTTCGGATTATATCAGAAGTAA
>DAOVAK010000169.1 GCA_030671095.1 Deltaproteobacteria bacterium
TCTGGGGATTCACCGAAATCGGTGCGGTTGGCATTACAGAGGAGGAAGCCAGGGCTATGGGCCGGCCGATCAATGTGGGGAAGTTTCATTATATGAATAGCGCTGCCGCCCAGACAATAGAGGATGTGAACGGACTCGTAAAGATTGTTGGTGACACGGATACGGGCGAGATCCTAGGCGTCCACATTATAGGTGCCCATGCAACCGATCTCATCGGCGAAGCGGTTTTGGCCATGACCACGGAGTCAGCAGTAGAGGAACTGGCGGCAGCGATCAGGCCTCACCCAACACTCAGTGAAACAGTAATGGAGGGAGCTATGGACTGGAGCGGCCTTGCCATTCACTCGCCCAAGAAGCGTTAGGCGACAGAGCGGTCAGGCATGGAGAGGATGTAACCCCGTTTCGAGCCGGAATGTTCTTGACTTGAAGACGAATATGCACTTATAGGAAGAAATAGCGACAGAAAAGAAACAATTCTCAGGAGGTTAGTTATGGAGTACAACAGACCGCATGCAACTGCCACATGGGGAATCATGGCTACTGACTGGGAGGCAGGCGTTGATTTCCCGCGCCTCATTAAGGAGCGATTCGAAAAGGCCCAGGCCTCGGTAAAGGCGACAGGCCTGGGCGCTGTTTTGTGTTTTAATTTTGACAATATCCGTTACATTACCGGAACCCATATCGGCGAGTGGTGCAGGGACAAGATGAACAGGTATGCCCTGTGCCCTTGCGAAGGCGGCTCCTTCCTCTTTGACCCGGCCGTACCGGCTAAACGGATTAGTTCTCCGTGGATGGAAGAGCGCATGGAGATACCCATTAGCACCATGCTCGGTGCCCTTCCTCCGGCAATGAAGGTCGAGGAAGGCTTCGCAAGGCAGATCAAGCGCGTGTTAACCGACTACGGTGTTGAGAAAGAACCGCTCGGCGTTGACATAATGGAATTGCCCATGCTGCGGGCCTTAGAGAAAGAGGGAATTGAGGTGGTCGACGGTCAGCAGGCCATGCTCGATGCACGGGAGGTAAAGACCGCAGACGAAATCGAGTTGCTCAAACAGGCCGCCGGTATGGTAGATGCAGTGTATGAGGATATCGCGCGGGCCATCCGTCCAGGCACGCGAGAGCATGAACTGGTTGCGCTGGCTAACGACAAGCTGTTTCTTCTCGGCGCTGAGAGGGTCGAATGTGTCAATTCGGTTTCTGGCGCGCGGGGCAAGCCTCACTCCCATACCTTTTCCGACCGGACTATCCAGCCCGGTGATATGGTTTTCTTGGACTTGATGCATGCCTTCAACGGTTATAGGACCTGCTACTACCGAACCTTCATTTGTGGTAAGCCAAACAAGTATCAGATCGAGGCCTATGAGACCTGTTCTAAGTGGCTGTCCGATGGGATTGATGTCATTAAGCCCGGGGCGACCACTGCAGACGTAGCCGCGGTTTGGCCGAAAGCGGAGGAGTTCGGCTACCGCAATGAAGATGAGGCCTTCTTGCTCCAATACGGCCACGGTATCGGTTTGAGTCTCTGGGAGCGGCCTATTCTCTCTCGCAGGTTTTCATTCGATCACCCAACTGAATTCAAGGAGGGCATGACCTTTGCGGTGGAGACCTGGTGCGGGGCTGAGGATGGCTCAGGCGCAGCCCGAATCGAGGAAGAGATTGTGGTTACCAAGGATAGTTGTGAGATCATAACCAATTATCCCAGTGACCACCTGATCTCGTGCGGACTCCCGGGCTGTGAGGTATATTGATTCAAAAACACTGATGCTACGAACGCGAGTGGAGATTTCATGGAACATATCGAGTAGGGAATCTTAGCCTAAAGGATTCATTTTTCTATTCAAACAGAAAGAAGGAGGATATTGCCATGTTTAACGAAATTATTTTACCGAAAGAATGGGATGTTGAATCGGATGTCGTCATTATTGGGGCCGGGACCGCGGGATTGTCTGCTGCCATTGAAGCAAGAAAAGCCGGGGCAAAGGTCGTGGTTCTGGAACAAGCTCCATCGCCCAACGGAAGTCTCTCTGTCTGCGCCGGCAACATTAATTTTGCCGGTAGTCCATTTCAAAAGACGCAGGGCATAGAGGATGCTCCGGATGAATATTATAAGGATGGTCTGGAGCAGTGCAAGGGCGATCCTGTCATGTGGCGCAAATTTGTGGATAACCATCTGGATACCTACGAATTGATTGTCGGGTTGGGATATGAGCCTCTTGAGGTATGGATCCTGCCCGGCGCTAGTATAACACGTGCACACTATTTTGTCGGCGGCGGGCCGCAACTTCTAAAACTCCTTGAAAAGGGTGCCACGGAGAATGGTGCTGATATCAAATTTAAGCATAGAGCCGTTCAGCTGTATGTAGACATGACGAACAAGAGAGTTGTCGGGTTAAAGGCGGCAAGCGGCGGAAAAACAGTGAACTTCAAGGCAAACAAGGCTGTCATTATTGCTTCAGGCGGCTTCGGCAACAATCCCAAGATGGTTACGGAATTCAGGGGAGAGGAATATGCCAAGCGTTGTCTTCCCACCATGAAGGGCCATACCGGCGAAGGAATAAAAATGGCAATGAGCATCGGTGTGGCCACAAGCCACATTGGAACTGCGGCAATGCCGTCTATCCCAATGGACGCTAATACAAAAATCCCTGATGCCATCACACTACATCACACTTTATGTGGCTCCATATTCGTCAACATGCAAGGCAAGCGATATGTTAATGAATGCCTGAAGATATTCCCCGATTTGGGTGAAGCATCCTTTGCCCAGGAAGGTGAATTCGTATTTACGATCTATGATAGTGTCATTCGGGACATGATCCACCTGATAGATTGGAATCTTTTTAAAGAGTATCAGGATGACACGATCGAAGGACTGGCAACGCAGCTGGGTATTGAACCGCACAAGCTAGTGGAAGGCATAAAAGAGTATAATGATGATATCGACCAAAACGGATACGACACCAAGTTCGGCAAAGAATTGCTCATGGGCCCCCACAAAATACCGCCTGTCAAGGTGGAAAAGCCTCCATTCTATGGTATCAAACTGATGGATTGCTTTACGTCTTACAAGGGGGGCCTAAAAACCAATCCAGACTCGCAGGCCATAGACTACAGCGGGAATATTGTTCCCGGATTATATGTCGCGGGGGAATGTCAAGGGGGTCTATTCAGCGAGGGATCCTATCTTTGCGGAACCATGATTTGCTACTCGATGACCTTTGGCCGTATCGCCGGCATCAATGCTGCTGCTGAAAAACCTTAGTGATAACGCACTGGAATATTAGAATGCCTGTCATAATTGTTGCAGAGGAATGTGAAGGGTGCGGGACATGCCTTCCCATGTGTCCAAACGACGCTATCGTTTACGTTGAGAAGGACGATTGCACAATCGCCGAGATTGTTTCCGAAAACTGTGTCGAGTGCGGAGAATGTATTGAATTTTGTTTACGGGGAGCGATTAAACAGATCTAGGCAGCAAATCATCATGCTCAGAGGAAACAAGAGTCGTCCGCGCTTCCTTCACGCGGTAGCATTCATCTCAAGATCGATCCGGTGCCGGTCGTGGTAGACAACTCTCAGCCATATAGGGAGCAGCGGCTTTCTTAACATTATCCGGTCCGGAGCTGCTCGGATCTAGGAGCAGATCGTGGTCACTAGTGACAACTGCGAGATTATCACAAATTATCCTAGTGATCATCTTATATCTTGCGGTCTACCGGGCTGTGAAGTATCTTATGAGGACTGATTGAGGAGGGGGAAACTTTTTGAAACGGGTTACCCATTATCAAAACAGGAAAAAACACATATTTACAGAAAGGGGGTGAGAAAATTTCCATCTTGAGATCTGGAGCGGAGTCGAAGACCTGAAAAACCGAATTTTAACCTTGCCTCGTTCATCTTATGAATCGGGGTAAAAATTACAAAGGAGGTTTGAAATGAAAGAGAAAAAGAAAAGGCAAGCATCCAGAGGACTGACCCGGAGGGAGTTTATCAAGAAGACCGGTACTGCCGGGGCCGCTCTTGGAGTGGCTGCCATGGTTCCATCGTTCACGTCGAAGGCGTTGGCTGCCAAGAGAGATTATATTCTTATTGGCCACCCCAATCCCAGCACCGGTCCTCTTGCCGGCTTCGGCGAGGCCTCACCGTGGGCGGATGAGGTGGCAATTAAAGCCATAAACCAGCAAGGGGGAATCTATATTGAGGAGTATGGCAAGAAGGTTCCGATCAAGCTGAAGATGGTTGACACTGAAAGCGATCCTACTAAAGCCGCAGAGCTGACTTCCAAGCTGATTCTCAAAGACAAGGTCGATCTGATGGTCGTCATGCACACGCCGGACACGGTGAACCCGGTTGACGCAATGTGCGAAAGATACAAGATGCCCTGTATTTCTCTGGACGCTCCGGTAGAGGCGTGGCTGACAGGTGGCCCTTACAAGTGGTCTTTTCATGCCTTCTGGCTGGTTGATACGGTGACAGACATTTTTGCTGGCATGTGGAATAAATACGCCGACAAAACGAACAAGGTCGTCGGCGGGTTTTTCCCCAACGATCCCGATGGGCTTGCATGGTCTGCGGTTTTCCACAAAAAACTTCCAGAGCTCGGCTTCAAGTTCATAGATCCGGGCAGATTCCCCTATTTCAACAAGGATTTCACCAGCTTCATCAGTCTTTTCAAGAAAGAGAAGGTAGATATTCTGACCGGTTGTTTGATAGCGCCTGACTGGAGCACAGCCTGGAAGCAGTGCCACCAGCAGGGATTGATTCCCAAGATGGCTACTATAGCCAAGGCGTGTCTCTTCCCTGCAGATGTGAACGCCCTAGGAGGCAACCTGCCAAATGGTTTGACCACTGAGGTTTGGTGGAGCCCTAATCACCCATTTAAATCATCGCTGACGGGTCAAACGGCAAAAGAGCTCTGCGACGCGTGGACCAAGGAAAAGGGAAGACCGTGGACACAGCCCATAGGTTTCAAGTACGCAGGGTTTGAGATCGGTGCAGATGCCCTTAAGCGAGCTAAAACCTTGGACAAGAACAAGCTCCGGAATGCCATTGCAAGCACCAACATGGATACCATCGTGGGTCACATAAAATACAACGAGAAGAACTATTCCGAGACCCCATTGGTAGGTGGCCAGTGGGTGAAAGGAAAGAAGTGGCCTTGGGAGCTTGAACTTGTTTACAACGAGAAGGCTCCGTATATCAAGAAGACGGCGGAGGTGGTTTTCCCACTTCCCCAATAGCCTCTGGCATACTGAGGAACTGTGGCGGAAAGACATAGGCGCTTTTGTCATAGTTCCTCTTCTCTTGCCTAGATGCGTATTTGCTTCCGGCCCCAAGGACGCCTATGATCAGTGCGTGGATATCTTCGGTGGCATGGGCCAAAAATCCTTTCATGTGGGCACTGGAGAAGAGGGACGATAGGGAAACTGACGCGCCCTGATTTTGGTGAACTCAGCTGAGAGCGGTTTCGACAAGTCCCTTCAGCGGGCTGAAATGAATGAGCGTAATCAAGTTAATTATACCTCTTGAAGTTCTTTCAGTAAGTTACTCTAGATTGGCTGCTGTCCAGTTGCGTGCCTTGACTTCGGGCTTCATACAGCCGGATGACTGGGCAGCAGCAGGGCACAAAAGGGAGTTACCGTTATGTCTGCCGATGCGATGGAGGGAACATGGCACCATGTGGCTATCTCCGTCAGGGACTTGGATAGAGCGCTGAAGTTCTACAGGGACCTTTTGGGTTTTGAGGTTGACTGGGACAGAGACCACTATAGCGGGGAAGGCCTGTCCAGGGTAGTTGGGCTATCAGATGCGGACGCTCACGTTGTTATGCTCAAGGGTTTTGGAACGCGGCTTGAACTGTTTAAATACCACACGCCGGCCGGAGACGAATGCGGTCCGAAGCGCCAGTGTGACTTCGGGCTCACGCACTTTGCCCTTACCGTTAAGAACATACACCAGCTCTATGAGCGTCTTTCCGATGCGCGGGTTCGGTTTCACTGCCCTCCCGAGAACCTCCGTCCAGGTGTTTGGGCTACGTATATGAAGGACCCAGAGGGGGTGACCATAGAACTCGTGCAGTATGACTGATTCACAGTCATCCAAAAGAACGGAATCTCTTGCGGTCCATAGTGGTGGCATCGACGAATTTCCGACCCCTCAAAGCATCAAAGGGTAACAGTGTCTGTCTAAAGCGAGCGGAGGCCCTTGTTTACCTAGACGTCTAACATGCATGCTGCGAGCGCGATATTATCGCAATTATCTTAAGAAAGGATATGCGACATATGTTCGGTTTTTACAATAGGCTGTTAGAGATCGATATGAACAAGAAATCCTTTGCCATCAATCCCATCCCTGACGAAATCTTGTGCGGAACCCTGGGTGGCAAGGGTTTGGCTACCCATCTCCTC
>DAOVAK010000595.1 GCA_030671095.1 Deltaproteobacteria bacterium
CCCTTTCATCCCTTGTCGGTCATACCTATTTGAAGTACCACAAAAAACAGGCATCAGAACGTGCTCGGCAAGAGGCGACAAAAGCGCATTCCGAACTCTACGAGGCCTTTGTTGCTCAGAATCTTGAGGCATTGCTCGCCAAGCTGGACGAATTAACAGCCATTCCCCGCATGAGGAGGGCCTTTCCAGAGATCACTTCTCTGCCCGCCATTGCCAGATTCAAAAGGGGCCCTGATCTAACGAAAAAGGCTAACTGGCTAAAAATAGTGCATTTTTCCCTTGACCTCATCGGCCGATGTGGGAGAGAATGATGCATACGTTCTGGTCTGATTCATGATGGTCATCTGGTGAGTTCATGGTTAAGAACGTAATCAGCCAAAGGAGAACAAGCCATGACTAGACTCCATGTTATCAATGAACTGAGTAAAGGCGAGTCTCATGACCTGGAACGTGATATCACTTATGTGGGACGGTCTGCTGATAATGACATTTCAGTAAAGGATAAATTTGTCTCTCGCAAGCATCTAAAAATCCAAAGGAGAGAAAACAAGTATATTATTGAGGATCTGAAAAGCACAAACGGGACTTTTGTGAATGGCAAGCAGATACGCCCTGGCGTGGCGTACGAAGTTTCGGAGGGGCTTCCCATTGCCATTGGGATGAGCGTCATTTGTCTGGGTGCGACGTGCCCGGAAGATATTCTGGCTTTTCTGAATTCTATCGATGTTGCCAAAGACATCAGCAGGAAATTTGGGCTCTCCATCAAAGATCGACGTCAGACGCCTCAACAGAATATGGAGTTGATCTACAAGGTCTCCAATGTATTGATGGAATCATCGGATCTCGGGGAGATAGCAGAAAACATATTGAATTACATTTTTCGTCTTCTCAAGAGAATTGACAGGGGTGTTCTCATTCTCATCGACAGGAAGACAGGGAAAATCTCGAAAGCCATAACAAAATCCAGAAAGCCGAGTGCTGACAAAAAGAAGGAATATAGCCGGGATGTGGTAGACCGAGTCATCCGAGAGGGTAAGGCAGTGATGATTCCGGATGCTCAGGCTGGAGAAGACGTGGAGCTTTTGGAGACGTTGAAGTTGATGAAAATCGGATCTGTCATGTGCGTACCCTTGATCAGTCGGTCGCAAAAGTTAGGGGCCATTTATGTGGACTCACTTCACAAACCTTATGGATTTCGTAAAGAGGACCTCTCTCTTCTCACCGCCTTTGCCAGCCGTGCAGCCCTTGCCATCGAGAATGCATTGCTTTATGCAAACCTGGAGAAAGGAGGGGGAGGGTGAAAAAAGAATGGCCAGAAAGGCCAAAAGAAGGTTGGAGAGAAGCCCAAACGGGCTTGGCAGAATCCATCACAATTTCACGACACAGGGTCTTGATTCCTATTATTTAAGTATTAATTTATCAAAGGGTAGGCGTTAAAACCCTTTTAAAGGGTTCTTAACAACTCATTACCCCTCCTTTCGCCCCCCTGGGTTACCCCATAAGCTCAGGGGGGTTTTATATTCCATCAACTCGTCAGCCTGAGGCAAAGCTTCCCTATGGATTCGGTGGCATTTTATCGGCCATAGACTCTCAGGATGGCTTCAAGAATTGTTCCTCCAAGGGCCCGGGACTTCTCTGAAATGGTATAGCAGAATTCTTTGTTGCCTCGGGGGTCAATGTCACCTAGCTTTACTCCCTCAGTCACGTCAATCGCAGAACGTATCAGACCCCTGATGACGCCACCTATTTGTGCCTCGACCGGGACTCTATTCACAGATCCCACCGCATCGCCCTTCTTCACCTCATCCCCTATGTCCAGGATGTTTTGCCATTCTCCGTCCACAGGTGCTCTGAGGACCCGCTCACTGGTAATACCCTGAACAGAGCCAGGGATCCCTGTGTTAGGCTCTGCTGTGCCGGAGGTGATGAGACGGCCAAGGTTGTGACCCCGGTTGGTTTCCACCACAAAATGGGCATCTTTGCCCGCCTCAAAGCCAGGACCAAGCGCAATGACCAGAGGGGCATCATGTATGGTGGTCCCCAGGTTTTTCTTCGCCAAGATGGCGTCGACAATGACGTGAGGCTCAATGATTCTCTTCGCGTCACACTGGGGGTCCACCAGGAGGGGTATTTTGCTCTGGTCCCAAATGGCGTAAACGTCCTCCGCCTTTGGGATCAGCACGGCCTCCAACCCTTCTACCTCAGCCCTCCCATCGTAGACGGCCTCGCAAAAAGCCACCTTTCTTCTGACAGCCAGGGGTTTCGCAATCTCTGTGATGAAGACCTTGAAACCAGACTGGTAGAGTCTCCAGGCGATGCCTGAAGCAAGGTCTCCACCCCCTCTTAAACCTACCTTGATATCTGATACTGTTTTCATAACCTTTTAACTCCTCAGAAGTTCTCCTATCGCAAACTGACGGAATAGCGCGCTTCTCTACTTCACTATATTTCCACCAACCAACAAAATCAAGTGAAACGGAGATGCCGAGGAATTGATACAAACGCAATAACAATCTTTACATGCTTACTGCGAGGAATCTCGTTCTTCGCAAAGACATTTCAATGCGTGCGTTTGTCTTAAGTTACATCATGGATTTGGCTCCAAGATGTAAACTGGGAGAACCAAAAACCTTGACCTGTCACCTCCTTTTCTCTATCTATGCATGGGGAAAAGAGGAATTAGTCAAAGTGGATTTACTGACCATCCTTGG
>DAOVAK010000210.1 GCA_030671095.1 Deltaproteobacteria bacterium
GCATATAGGCAACAAGATGGTCATGGACCAGGTTATCTACCACCAATCCATGGGCGCCGAGGTTTTTGTGGCTGTGGCCGATATCGAGGCTTACGCCACCAGGAATGTCAGCTTTGAGGATGCCAAAAGGATAGCCGTTGAGAGCTATATCGTCAATTACATAGCCCTGGGCCTTGCACCTGATAACTGTGAGATATACTTCCAATCGAAAAGAGAGGCTGTAAAGGATTTGGTCTATACCATGGGCAAGAAGGTGAACTGGTCTGAGATGAAAGCAATATATGGCTTTGCGGACTCAACCAACATGGGTCATGTTTTCTCACCTTTGGTCCAGGTAGGAGACATACTTCATGTTCAATTGGAGAAATACGGGGGGCCGAAGCCAACGTTGGTGCCTGTGGGTGTGGATCAAGACCCGCACATGAGGCTCACAAGAACCCTCGCGTCCGCTTTTAGACTGCTCAGTGTGAAGGAAACCCCCAACGGCCATATCGGGATTTTTGTTAAGGGCGAAGAGGATGTGAGAGAGCTTTTGGAGGCTGCAAAGGAGAAATTGGCAGGGAATGGCTACAACGACTTCGAGGCGAACTATGCATATAAGGCACTGTATGTCAAGGATGCCAAAAAAGAGGATATCGCGGCCATAGATGCGTCATTGATACAAACCGAGCTTAGATTTGGAGGCTATGGATTTTATCTTCCATCCTCCGCCTACAATATGTTCATGACTGGCCTTACTGGGGGGAAGATGTCGTCCTCGGTTCCAGAGAGCGTTATCCTTCTCAATGACGATCCAAAAGTGGGTGCAAGAAAGGTTAGAAATGCCAAGACCGGGGGTGCGGTATCCCAAGAGGAGCAGAGAAAGCACGGAGGATCGCCTGAGCAGTGCACGGTATACGAGCTGTTATTATATCATTTAATCGAGGATGACGACGAGCTGAAGAATATCTATGAAACCTGCAGGAATGGCAGTAGGATGTGTGGTGAGTGCAAGGATCACGCAGCTTTATTGATGGAAGAATTTCTCTCGGATTTAGCTCTGAAAAGAAGGGCTGCGAAGAGAAGGATAGACGAGTATATGGTGTGGGAGTGACGGGTGCTGATTCTTTTTTTTGAAGAATTATAGAATAAGTAGTACAGTTATAACCCGATAAGGATATGACACATATGAACCGAGGCTCGGGCCCAAAGGCGAATGAGTGATAAATTGTACGGCTATCAAACGCAAAGATCATCCCCACACTGCACACCGACCATAACGAAGTATTTGTATGAAAAAGTCTATCCTCCCTAGGAGATTTGGTATTCCAGTCCACGATAGAATCGAATAGAGATTCTTAATATATATCTAGGGGAAATACTTATGAAAACGAAAGGGAAACCTTATAAGATGAAGCCCAACAAGGGTGAACTTCAAATAGAATACCGACCAGGGATGGAGGGACTGATTGCCACCCGCTCTGCGATATGTTTCATCGATGGTATGAAGGGACTCCTCGAATACCGTGGGATCAACATTTCGGCCCTGGTAGAGCACAGTACATTCAAAGAGACTGCATTTCTACTCCTCCATGGCCATCTTCCGAACTCGAGGGAGTTCAAACAGTTCAAAACACTCATGTCGAAACAGCGACACCTTCCCCGATCCGTCCTTAATGCCATCACCAATCTACCTGTGGGGATGCCTCCTATGCTCGCACTCCAATCCTCGATAGCCTTTCTCCAAGGAGAGGATCTTTACGCAGATGACGTCAGTTTCCTCAAGCACAACCTAATAAGAGCATCTGCGCTCACAGCCAAGGTTCCCACGATCATCGCTGCCTTTGATAGACATCGCAATAACGAGGAGCCGATGCCGCCTGTCTCTAAGTATACTCATGCGGAGAACTTTCTCTTCATGCTCTCAGGGGAACCTCCAAAAAAGAGGCTGGCAAGGCTTTTCGACAAATGTCTAGTCCTTCATGCTGAGCATACAATGAACCCATCCACACTCACGAACCGTGTGATTGCCTCGACCAATGCAAGTATCTACTCTGCAATTTCCGGGGCCGTAGGCTCTCTTAGCGGTCCATTACACGGGGGAGCCAACGAAGAGGTTCTCCTCATGCTCGAGTCGATAGGAGATCCCAAGAACGTTGATACGTATTTCAGGGAATATCTGGACTCGGGAGGGAAGATCCCAGGGTTCGGCCATCGAATCTACAAGGTAAAGGACCCCCGTGCCATCCTCCTTCAGAGAGAACTCTCGGAAACTCTCAAAAGGACAGGAGGTGCTGAGGATAGAACACTGTTTCAAACCGCGCTAAAACTGGAAAAAGTCGCCAAGAAAGAACTAGGAAAGAAGGGAATCTACCCCAACGTCGACTTCTATTCCGGCATCCTTTTCAAGCTGCTAGGTATCCCATTGTCTCTTTTCACGACGGTCTTTGCCATGGCACGAGTAGCCGGATGGACTGCCCATTGGACCGAGCAGGTAAGCCATAACCGTGTATTCAGACCGACCCAAGAGTACATCGGGGATCACCGCAGACGGTACATACCCATAGAAGAGAGATGAGGCTGATCATGCAAGGAACAATTACATATCAGAATTTTGTCGGGCATTTAAGGGAAGGCGTTATAGAACCGAGCAGCGAGATCGGAGTCCAAATAGACCAGACCTTCACCCAGGACGCAACAGGAACCATTGCATACCTCCAGTTCATGGCACTCGGGCTGGATCGCATACAAACCCACCTCTCAGTTTCCTATGTAGATCACAATACTCTCCAGATAGGATTCGAAAACGCTGATGATCATCTCTTCCTCCAATCGGTTGCAGCACGTTATGGGATTTATTTCTCAAAGCCGGGCAATGGGATATGCCACCAGGTTCATTTAGAGCGTTTCGGCGTTCCGGGAAAGACATTATTGGGTTCCGATTCCCATACACCTACTGCCGGTGCACTCGGGATGTTGGGAATAGGTGCTGGAGGGTTGGACGTGGCGATTGCTATGGCGGGCGGGCCGTTCTTTATTACGGTTCCCGAGGTTTTTTGTATCAATCTGAAGGGAAAACTTCAACCCTGGGTGAACGCCAAGGATGTGATCTTAACCATACTCGGTAAGCTGTCTGTTACCGGTGGTGTGGGAAAAATCATCGAGTATTCGGGAGATGGTATCCCAAGCCTCTCGGTGCCCCAGAGGGCCACAATCGCAAACATGGGTGTCGAGCTCGGTGCTACCTCATCAATCTTCCCATCGGACGAAAACACCCAAAGATTCCTTCAAGCACAGGGTCGCTCAAAGGACTGGCGACCAATCACCGCTGAGAAGGACGCCGAGTATGAGGGTATGATGGATGTCGACATGAGTGAAGTGGTACCATCAGTTGCATGCCCCCACAGCCCAGATATGGTGAAACCAGTCGAGGAGGTTGCAGGAACACCTATTGACCAGGTAGTGATAGGCAGTTGCACGAACTCTTCGTTGAGGGATCTTCTGACCGTTGCAGGAATCCTGAAAGGGAAAAAAATCCACTCGGATGTGAGTCTCGTAATCACACCTTGTTCTCGGCAGGTTCTCACTGCATTGGCAATGAGTGGTGCACTCGTAGATATCATATCTGCTGGCGGTCGTATACTTGAGTGTGCCTGCGGTCCATGCATTGGGATGGGATCTGCGCCTCCTTCAGGCAGTAACTCGCTACGTACCTTCAATAGGAACTTCAAAGGACGATGCGGAACAGCGGACGCTAAAGTCTATCTTGGAAGTCCTGAGACTGCAGCCGCCACTGCCCTCACAGGAGTGCTCACAGATCCCATCGACCTTGGTGTTGCACCAAAAGTGACGATACAGAAAAGCATCGTAGTGAACGACTCCATGATCATACCTCCGTTGGAGAAACGGGAAAATATAACGGTGCGTATGGGACCTAATATCAAGCCATTGCCGCTCAATACACCACTTCCGAACCTACTCAAGTGTAAGATACTGATAAAGATCGGAGATGATGTAACTACAGATGATATCATACCTGCAGGACCAAAAATTCTTCCCTTGCGGTCCAATATCCCTGCACTTGCAGACCATGTCTTTTCGCAACTCGTTCCAGGATTCGCAGAAAAGGCGAGGCGGTTTGGAGGAGGTTTCATCGTGGGTGGTGAGAACTACGGCCAAGGCTCAAGCCGTGAACATGCTGCACTCGCTCCCATGTACCTTGGTATCAAGTGTGTCTTTGCAGTCTCGTTCGCCCGCATACATCGGTCGAACCTTATTAACTTTGGCGTACCTCCACTCTTGATAACCAGGAACGATTACAAAAACTTGCAGGAGGGTGATCTTCTGATAATGGATGATATCAGAACCAGCGTGAGGGATTCGTCCTCCCTACAGCTAAAAGATATAGATAACCCTTATAGCTTCAATGCGCGATTAGATATCAGTGTTCGTGAAAGGAATGTTCTATTAGCAGGTGGTCTGCTGAATTATACGAAAATGAAATTGGGGAGAGAGAATGAAAACTGACTTTGAACAGATATCATCTCCGGAAGGGGGAGTCATTCAATTTAAGGCAGAAGGCCATCTCATGGTACCCGAAAGGCCCGTCATACCCTATATTGAGGGCGATGGCATCGGACCCGATATCTGGAAGGCAGCGCGGTTTGTATTTGACGAGGCGATCCTGAAGGCATACGGAGGAAAGCGGGCTATCGTTTGGATTGAGATTTTTGCAGGCGAGAAAGCACAAAAGCTGTACGGTAAGAAACTCCTCCCGGATGATACATTATTAGCGATCCAAAGGTATGCAGTTGCTATCAAGGGACCATTGGCAACCCCTGTAGCAAGAGGTTATCGCTCATTGAATGTTGCGTTGCGACAGCGACTTGACCTCTACGCCTGCGTACGTCCAGTGCGGTATATTCCAGGGGTGCCGACGCCTGTAAGAAATCCCGAGCGAATTAATTTGGTCATTTTTCGGGAGAACACAGAGGATGTCTACGCAGGCATCGAGTGGCCTGCCGATTCCCCTGGTGCTACACGGATGGTCAATGCGATCAACGAATTACTCTCTGAGGAGGGAAAGATAGGTCTCTCGCCACATGCCGCCATTGGGATCAAACCTGTGAGCGAACTAAACTCACGACGATTGATACGCCGCGCGATCCGATATGCGTTGGAAAATTCACTCCCAAGCGTAACACTGGTTCACAAAGGGAACATCATGAAGTACACTGAAGGTGCATTTAAGGAGTGGGGGTACGCCATTGCACGAGAGGAATTCGGCGAAGTCACCCTCACCGAAAGTGAACTTATCGAAAGGTACCGAGGGAAAGTACCGGAAGGAAAGGTAATAATCAATGACCGCATCGTGGACTCGATGTTCCAGGAGTTACTACTAAGACCAAAGGAGTATTCGGTCATTGCCACCACAAACCTCAACGGGGACTATCTCTCGGACGCTGCTGCAACCCAGGTAGGCGGTCTTGGGATAGCACCGGGGTACAATATTGGAGATAAAACCGTGCTTTTCGAGGCAATCCATGGAACCGCTCCTACAATCGCTGGGCTGGACATCGCCAATCCGACAGGCCTGATACTGTCTGGGGTCGAGATGCTCAGGTTCATGGGCTGGGAAAAGGCGGCAAACCTGATACTCAATGCGTTGACCAAGACAATCGGAGAGGGTTTGGTAACCAACGACCTCGCT
>DAOVAK010000029.1 GCA_030671095.1 Deltaproteobacteria bacterium
ACCGTCCACTGTGATGAAGGCGAGGAAGTCCTCAAGAGCATCGCGGAAGACAA
Organism: Deltaproteobacteria bacterium; assembly: GCA_030671095.1. The sequence goes on from DAOVAK010000029.1 coordinate 54, forward strand.
CCCGGGCAATACAAAGATCCTTGCAGTCACAGTCTTAACCAGCCTCGACCAAGAGAAGTTGAAAGCCCTAGGCTATGATGACAAGTATGTGGAGGACCTCTCTGCCCTTGTGCTTTTGAAGGCGAAACTGGCCAAGGAGGCGGGGTGTCATGGCGTCGTCTGCTCTGGCCATGAAGTGGCTAGGGTGAAAAAGAAATTGGGAGATGATTTGATCGCCGTCACCCCTGGCATACGACCCGCATGGTCTCTGGTCGACCAGGACGATCAAAAGCGAATCGTCACGCCTGAGTTGGCTGTAAAAAGGGGCGCTGATCATATTGTTGTGGGTCGGCCCATCCGGGATGCCAAAGATCCTGCCGACGCAGCAAGAAAGGTGGCAGAAGAGATCGAGGCGGGTCTTCAATCACGAGGATAGATATTCTTTTTCAAAATGCCCTATCTTGCTGAGAAGTTCGTCTATATAGGCGCCATGAAAGGGTAAGGACTCAGCGTTCTCCCGCAACCAGTCCCTATGGCTCATGACCGTTTCGAAATGGTTTCTCCTTGCGGACTCGGTCTTCAGATTGAGGGCCTTTTGCATGCTCAGGGAAATGGCCTTCCATTCTCTTCTGAAATCATCCACCCTCTTCCATTCTTCGAGATTCTTTTCCCCTGAATAGATGTGATGATCCACTTCTGAATGGACAAGGTGTTTCATCCTTCTCATATCCCTATAACATGCATACCTGAATTCACAGTACGGGCATAGCACCTCATCCGTGGAATGGTGAAAATATCCCTCCTCAAGAAGTTGGACCAAGTGATCAGCGTATTCGTCTATCAATGCAACGCCGCTGATATCAACCCCTTTCATCCCTTCCCAGTGGTCATTCATCCGTTGTTTGAGAGGATTCTCCTTTAAGAATACATCCCTCTTCAGCGCATAAAAAGCCGCCGTAATCGCTCTGAATTGGAGGTTGGTTTTCAGGGCGACCATATAGGCGGGTAATTGAAAGGAGAGTCCTTTCTTGACCATCTCAGACGTGGGCATACGGCCAGTCTTATAATCATAAACGTAAACCGTCTCCTCGTCCTCTCTCATGATATCAAATCGATCAATATATCCCCGAATCCTCGTTTTGCCCAGGACCACCGGTGCCTCTCCCTCCTGCCCAAATCCATACTCCATACCTGCTGGAAATTTGTCATTGAATACCCTTTCTTCGAATCGTAGGAGCTGGGCGAAAATACCCTCCCTTTCCTTTGATCCCTCCACGGAACCGGCCTGGCTTCCTTCCAAACCCGCCAGGAACTCCCCTTTTTGAAACTCAAAGAACTCAAGCCTATTCATAAAAGGACGCGCCCTGAAATATCTATCAGCCACCTCCTCGGCCAGGGCAAAGGCCCGGCTGAGCCCTATCTCTGCCACGTTCTTCCTCTCATCTTTTATCCTCTCAAAGAAGTTCCTTAATATGGCATGCAAGTGTTGGCCCATTTCCCTACGAGAGATTTCTGCGCCAAGCTCTTCTAGCGTCTTGAGACCATAGATATGCTCAAAAAGGTAGCGCATGGGGCAATTGGCTAGGGTCTCAAGCTGGGAAGGAGAAAAAATTTCGTTCTTATCCCTGAGGAAAGCACGAAACTTAACAGATCCTTTCACAAGTCCATCGTATTCAAAAAGGCCATCCTCGGCCCATCTGCAGCGAGGGGCACCAATCACCCTCACAAGGTTTTCAGCCTGTGAGTCATGTTTAACGACGATCCGTTCCAATGGAAATAAATTGTCCTTTGCCTTTTCAGGGGACTCAAGTTTCATGCGGGTCGCGTTCAACAGTTCTTCCTCTGATGTGAAATAGGGATTCTCCTCCCACCCAAAAACCTCCTCAAGGTTCCCATTTTCATCACCAGGGTCAAGGTGGGATTTGACCATGGCCTCCAGATCCATGAGTACCGGAGAGGGCTGAACCTCTTTTTCGTCTGAATACCGTGGGAAGGAGAGATATAGGCACTTGCGGTAGTTTCTGAGAAGGTGGCTGAATAGATGCTTGGATTCGTCGATGAGGTCCCTCATCCTATACATCTTACTCGGTGTCTCTGGCAGGATAAAATTGACCGCTTCCCTGAGAGGGAATTGATCCGCTGTGAGACCACCCGCAAAGACGTAATCAAAGGACCTTCCCCTAATTTCGAGCCATTGGGAAATACGAACAACATTGGGATTGCGTTCATCCAGGAGGAAAGAGTTATTGAGTCTAAGTCGAAAAGTTGAATAGAATTGGGAAAGGAGTGGATAACCATCCTTTGTTCTGAATAGTTCTCTTGCTAGCCGCACTTCACCCGCACTGGCTTGGATCAAGGCTTGCAATAGGGAATATGTCTTCATGTCCCTTCTGAGCATAGCCCGTACCACCTCGGATTCAAGTCCAGCCGTTTCTTCCGGTATTCTTACAACATTCTCCGGAAATCCCAACATATCAAGAATCCGTAAAAAGCATTCCAATATCCCCTCTGGACTCTTCTGATTGGTCAGCTCCTTAAAGGGGATCAATGTCTCTCCCAACATTGCAATCTGGGCCAGGAACCGAAAATACTTTGAGAGCAGGGCCTCTTTTTCTTCGGGTACCGTTGTGTGTTCGAGACGATCCCGATAATAGTCTCTTACCCATAAAAGTGCCTCGCCCCAGAGTCCTGAAACATCAAACCCCAGTCTGTCCAGACCACATTTTCGGGCCACCTCATCAAAAAGAAATATGTCTAATTCAACGCCTCCCCTGCGCCTCGATTCGTTGTAAATGAATTTGGCTACTCTGGGGAGATCTTCTTGGGCAAAAAGGTGTTCACCTGCTAATTCTGCGAGCCATTCTTCATCGGATACATCTCGCCCTGCGTCTCCCTTGATCCAGGGGGAAGAGAAGAGGCTGAAAATATCCTCCCTCGTGAAATGATTCATCGGAATCTCAACGATGTAACGGAAAATATTGGCAAGGGGATGGGAGGAAAGGGGTAGACCTTTGGTCAGACTAAAAGGCAGCTTGCTTGATCCGAATATCTCAGATATGAGGGAGGAATAATCATCAAGGTCTGGGAAAATGACCCGTATATTTCCCAGATCTCGAGACGCATCCAAGTTATCTTCATAGATAATTCTTTTTATCTCACCTGCAATGGCGCGGACTTCATCTACCCTATTGGCAAAGGACTTGATTTTGAGGCTTTCATTGGGAACTTCCTCTAACTGCCCATGGAAATAGAGACCCCCAGCAACCGGATTGGGAAAGGGCTCTTCAATGGCCCTTTCAGTAATGGCGTCAAACCCCGCTTCCTCCACTCTTTCCATGAGAGACACAAGGGAAGTAGAGACCCGGTAGGCCCCATGGTGACCAAACCCTTCATGGTTCCAGCCGGCCCTGGTCTTCCAATGCCAGAAGGGCTCCCGACCCGCTGCTTTCTTAAAATCTTCGATAGGGTCTTTTGCTCGACTCTCATAATCAATGAGCCACCACACCTCTCGGACCTGGCGAAAAAGATGAAAGAGGATATCCTCCTCCACCCTTGAGATTTGAATAAAACCATCTAAAACGAGAATATCTGTTGTCCTCAAGATGAGAGGCTTGCCGCCATTCTTCAAGTAGGATCTGACACTGGATGCAACATCGTCATCATCATACCCCTTGATCTCCTTCTTGATCTCTTCAAAATCGCCGAACAACCATGTTAAATCACTCTCCAGGGCGTATCTCTCCTCTCCAGTCCCCGGACTTTCTTCCTCCAGGCTGATGATTTTCCTGGCGAGATCTTCTACAAAGCGATCTTGAAAATTGTTCCTGACGAGTAGGGAAAAGAAATTGGAGACGTTCCGATATATGCCAGGGAAATCCGTTTCCTCATGGGTGCTTGACAGAAGCGGGGCGAAATAGTCCAGGCCATCCGGCTGTGTCCCTCTTGTCTGAAGGATCTTCTTGATAAGGAGAAACTTCAGGCCATCATCGATGGGCCTGTACTCTTTGAAGCGTTCATACTTGAGGTGCTCTTCGAAAATCTGATAGATGATCCGGGTTAAAGTGTCTACCCTCACCCTGAGCCAGAATTGGGGATCCACCTCCAGCTCCATGACCTTGCCTCTCGTGGGGACCAGGTGAAGGAAAGACTGGTTATCACAGGAACCTATCCTGTTTGCGAGCAAACGCTGCCGGGAATCTACGCTTCTGCCAACGAGATAAACAATTCTACCCATTGCTCGGCCTAACTACTCTCAATCGCCGTTAGGTCTCCCCAATTGCTTCTTCAGGTTATCTTGAGGGGTTCAAGTCTAACTAACTATCTCTAACTTCCCCTTCAATCTGGCAATACTTTATGAACCCCTGACTGTAGTCCTGCACCAAAAAGGCTGCCCTCTCCGCTGAAATCTCATTTGCCATCGCTTTATCTTCCCGTCTGGTCACCCTCACCTTATCTCCTCTCTTTGCCTGCTGCAAGTCCTTCAGGCTGAGCAGTTCGGCCTTGAGCTCTCGACCCGGGTGAGTGGGCCGAGTCGCTCGAACCCAGGGCTCACTGCCGAAAGGCTTGGATCGAAGGCTCAGCTCGGTCAAGGGGGAGTTTTGGGAAGGGGGACTTATGATCTTTGTTTTGGGTAAAGCGTTTTATATTTACCATCCGGGAGCTCTATTCCCACGTAGGAGATACGCCACCGTCCTTGGCGTTTCTTGAGCTGGAAGAGCACATTCTGGGACCCTGAACTCCCCTTGGCCTTGACGAGGAGCCTCGCTGTTTTCTCCCCTTTCAGGACCCTGATCTCCTCTTTGACGACAGTAAATCTCAGGTCTCGCCCGAGGCCACGAAAAAGTTTTTGATTGCGGCGAAGATAGGACTCGCAAACCTTGTACGTCTCAAATCCGTTAATGAATCTTGTCAGGTACTCGATCGGGTTCTGGGTAATTTCACGAAAAGCCGTCTGTGTACGACCTAACAAGAGATACCCTACAGCCAGGACTATCACCAAAAATACGGCTACAACCCCGATGAGCAGGGCATCCCTGTGCTTCGGGTATTTCGGTGACATACTCATAACTGAGTCTGGGATTTGCGAAGGGGGGGATTCGGAAGGTTCTCTCTCCGAAGCTGTGGGTTCCGTAGAAACGTTTCCCGAAATTTCGGGGGATGACTCCAGTTCCGTGGTCTCCTCTGAAATTTGGGAGTCAGCCGTGGAGACCGCTTTTACAGTCTTGGAGTCGCGGTCAATGATCATCTTCGTGCTGCATTGTTTACAAACGGCCTTAACCAACGGCTTGGAGAGCTTCTCCTCCGGGATATCATAGGCCTTATCGCACACAGGACAATGGATCTTCATAAGATGTCTCCCTCTTGATGACCCTCAAGGATTACGGCACATGGAGTCTCCCTGACCGACCGCAGGGATTCTTAGACGCTCAACTATCTAACTGATTAAGCCAGTCCCCCTAGGTGTGCTTAGAGTTAATTGGCGATGCCTAGATCGAACAGGCGGAGTATTGGAGTAACTTTCGAAAGCGAAGCGGCTTTTGGGAGCCCTCTTCCACGGACTAGTTTAGAACGTGGTCCTCTGAGCCTACATTTTTTACTATATCAAAATATTATCCGCCTGTCCCTTGTTTCAATGTCAAAATCGCGGTTATGCAGCAAGTTAGGGGCTTCGCCCCAATTGGAATGTTGGAATACTGGGCTGTTGGAATATTGCGTTTTGGAAAATTGGGATGTTGGTTCACTCTAGAAATCCCTCTTGACATGCGAGGGAGAATATCAAGAAATGGAAATTCTCCTTTTAAATCAACATTCCATTATTCTTCGCGCTCGTTTCACTCCGCTCAGTCCCCGCAAGCGGGTCCCCAGTTTCCAACATTCCATTATTCCATGTACGAGGCAGGAGCTCATGCCTTAAAAAAAACACCTTTATTCTCAATAAGTTGTAGAATTTCTGAGACGTCAAATCAACTCTCCCCTATCTGCTTACCTTTGAAGGCCATTTTTCAAACTTTTTCCTTGACAAAGCATGTATTAGTTGTATGCTACAACTATGCAGGAGAAACTTCCCCACAGTAATCGCGAGATGTTCTCGCTCTTATCAGACTTGTCCCGAGCCGCTCGGTGCTGCCAGCAGGAAGCGGTCTTTTGTGAAGATCTCACCTTCTCACAATTTTTCATCCTTGATCTCGTTGCAGGAAAGGGACAATTGAGACTCTCAGAGCTTCACAAAATACTTTCTGTGGACAAGAGCACCACGACACGTCTGGTCAGTCCCTTGGTCAAACAGGGGCTCGTCCGTCGGCAAAAATCCAATCATGACTCCCGAGCAATTAACCTGGCGTTAACCAAGGAGGGAGAATCTGTCCGGAAACGGGTTTGGGCTTGTATTTCAAGATTTGTGGATGTGATTCAGACTGGAATCCCAGAGAAAAAACGGGCTGAAGTCTATAAGGGCGTAAGAATCTTTTTGCATGCGATGCGGAATGCATGTGCTGCGGGTCCCTGTCGCATCTAGCGGCGTTCATGGCTCAAGATATCAGAAAATGAGATATTACCTTCATCGACTCGTCGATTTGAGGCGGACTTTCGCCAATAGTTCCTTGGGAGATGATTTTCGTGGACGATAAAAGGATTACTCCAGAGAAAATTGAGGGCGCCGAGTTGAACACATTGCCCACACTTAACACAAGCTGCTGCCCTCAAGGAGGAGAGGCCCAGTTGGGCCTACCCAGTCTGGATCAGCCCTTTGTCACTGGTTCGATCCAAACTCCGGTGGGAGAAGTCCCCCAGATTTCCTCCTCCCTTGGCTGGGCCGACCGAATAGGAAGTATCAAGGCCCGTTGGGGGATTGGACGAATGCATTATACCGTAGAACCGGGGCTATATGCATTGGGCTCGCCCAATGAGCAATCCCCGCTTCTGGTCACGGCCAATTACAAGATGAGTTTCGACCGACTACGCGAGTCCCTGCCTGGCCTCACTGCTTGGATCCTGGTTCTGGACACCCAAGGTATTAACGTCTGGTGTGCTGCGGGAAAGGGGACCTTTGGGACGACAGAGCTCGTAAGGCGTATCCAGTCCAGTGGCCTGGACCGTATTGTTAGCCATCGGAATTTGATCCTGCCCCAATTGTCCGGTCCAGGGGTTGCGGCCCATGAGGTGAAGAAGCTTTGCGGTTTTAAAGTCATATATGGTCCTATCCGCGCTACAGATCTGCCTCACTTCATGGAGGTGGGATTGAAAGCTACCCCAGAGATGCGACTCAAAACCTTTACAACCTGGGAAAGGGTGGTGCTCATCCCGGTGGAGCTGGTGGAGGCCCTGAAGGGGGCCGTTATCATTATTCCCCTCATGCTTATCATCAGCGCTCGTCTGGGACCTGGCGGATTTTGGGAGAATATTCTGAGTCACGGCCTTTTTTCTATCACGGCCCTCCTCGCCGCTATCATGGCCGGAGCAGTTTTGACCCCTCTGTTGCTGCCCTGGCTGCCAGGCCGTGCATTCTCGGTCAAAGGCCTGGTCTTGGGACTGCTCGCAGGTGCAGTGCTCTTGGCCTCACAGTGGGGTAATTTGATATCCTGGGAGGCCCGTTTGGAGATTCTGGCCTGGTGTCTTCTGGTGCTCGCTGCCACGGCCTATTTAGCCATGAACTTCACGGGCGCCTCCACTTGCACCTCTCTTTCCGGCGTGAAGAAAGAGATGCGCTGGGCGCTGCCCCTGGAGATTGGCGCCGGTTTCGCTGGCCTTGCCCTATGGGTTAGCGCGTTGATCATCCCATAAGGAGTTGAATCATGGCCCGAATGATCTATCTCAAGGATGTTGTCACATTGGGTATGCACCAGGAGAAGTGTGTGGGGTGTGGCATGTGTCTTCTCGTCTGCCCTCATGCCGTTTTCAGTCTGAACAATGGAGCAGCCGTGATCCAAGACCGCGATGCGTGTATAGAATGCGGGGCATGTGCTATGAATTGTCCCGTGGATGCGATCAGTGTAAGGCCTGGGGTGGGCTGTGCCGCTGCGGTCATCAATACTGCATTGGGAAGAAAGGGCAATTCGTGTTGCTGTATTATAGACCCTGCAGACAACTCGGGCGACCCAGAGCCAGGCTCTCTAGGAGAGAGCACCCAAAAGGCTAGCTGTTGTTAGTATCAAATTATAAAATTGCTTCGCAATTTTATTGGGGAGGTGAAGCGTAAAAGGTCGTAGGAGTGTCTAAGAGAAACCAGATAAAGACCCATAACCTGGCCCGCTTTATGCTCTATATTCTGGGGCATAAACCTGACGAATTCGGTCTCGTGCCAGACAGTGAGGGCTTTGTGACATACAAGGAATTTCTCTGGGCTGTTCATGAGGAGCCAGGCTGGGGCTATGTGAGAAAGGGTCACATCAATGAGGTCCTGTTGGGAAAGGACCGAACCCTTTTCCAACCAGAAGAGGACCGCATTAGGGCCTTGGATAGACGCTGGCATCTCGATCTTGAGAATCCGACTCAGTCCCCACCCAAAATCCTTTTTGTTGCCGTGAGGAGAAGGGCCCACCCGGTTGTCATGGAAAAGGGCTTGACAGCGGTAGAAGGGAGATACCTTGTCCTTTCACCGGATCGAGAAATGGCCGTGAGAATCGGGCAGCGTCGAGATCAAAAGCCCGTGTTGCTGGAAATTATGGCTGCCTCAGCGCGGGAGGTAGGAATTTCCTTATATCCCTTTGGCAATCTTTACCTAACCGATCAGATTCCTGCCCGGTTTATCGACGGCCCGCCCGCCTCGCCTGCCCGTCCCGGGCCGGCACGGGCCGGGGAGCGCTCGCGATGGCGGGCAGGCCTGCCCGTGTCCAAAGAAAACGTAAAAATTCTTGAGAGAAAAAGAGGGAAAGGACCGGAGAGGAGAGCTGACTTTGAGGCAGGCACCTTTGTTCTGGATTTAAACAGGGACCCCGATCGGTCTCGCCGTGCCAAGGGCAGGAAGCGAAAAGGTTGGAAAGAGGAGGCCAGAAAAACCAGAAGAAGGAAACCACGCTGATGAGCACAAATAACCAATTTTCCAACTTCTTCTATCCCAAAAGTATTGCGGTCATAGGCGTATCTCCTGACCGGAATAATCTTGGGAAGAACATCGTTATGAATTGTCTCATGTTCGGATACGAGGGGGAGATCCTCTCCATAGGCCTGAAAAAAGGCGTTGTATTTGGACAACAGATTTATTCCTCTGTAGAGCAAATTGACCGGGACATTCACCTTGCCGTGATCCTTACGCCAGCAAAAACCATCCCTGGAATCCTAGAACAATGTGGCCGTAAGGGAATCAAATGGGTGGTCATAGAGTCGGGCGGCTTCTCTGAATTGGGCGAAGTGGGGAGATCCCTTGAAAACGCCTGCATGGATGTGGCCAAAAAGTATGGCATTCGTATTATCGGCCCAAACGGTATCGGTGTTACCAATCTGGAAAACGGAGTAGCCCTTCCATTCATCCAGCTGCGAAGAGAAATCTCACTGGGTCCGGTATCTCTTTTGGCACAAAGTGGCGGCGTAGGATTGAGCTACCTTGGGTTCCTGGCAGAAGAGGATATTGGAATCAATAAATTCGTCTCCTTGGGCAACAAGCTGGATGTGGATGAAAATGACCTCTTGGAATATCTGATCCATGATGAGGGGACTAAAATCATCCTTTTATATCTGGAAGGATTCACCGATGGCAGGCGATTTATTCAAATTGCCTCTAAATCCGAGAAACCCATACTGGTCCATAAATCAAACCGGTTCAAAGCGAGCGCAAAGATCGCCCATTCCCATACGGCTGCCCTGTTTACTGACGATCAACTGGTGGATCATGCCCTGGAGCAGGCGGGTTGTGTGCGCGTAAATACCATGGATGACGCCATGGACTACATTAAGATCCTCACCCTACCTTCTCTCAAAGGCAACCGGCTGGCAGTGGTATCTCGATCCGGAGGTCATGCGGTCGTAGCAGCTGATGCCTGTGCCCATTACGGATTCCAACTTCCGCCATTTCCAGAAGAATTTTTGAAAAAGGTGGAGAGACGGCTCAGGGCTCATGTGATCCGATTGCAAAACCCTTTGGACCTGGGCGATCTCTTCGACCTTGAATTTTACGAATATATCGTGGAGGAGATGTTGAAGCGTGAGGACGTGGATGGGGTCGTGCTGGGGCACGGATACCGCCGCGGAGGATTTGAACGGGAGGCCTCCCGGAACCTGGTCCGCAAGGTGGAACAACTGGTGGAGCGATATCAGAAGCCTGTTGCACTGTTTGTGTTCACAGAAGCCGCGGAAATGGGATACCTGAGGACGCATTCCAAAATCCCCATCTTCTCTGCCCCGGAGAACGCCATGCGTGCTTTTCATCTATCCCACAGTTGGGCCTCCAGAAGACCCATTCCCATGGAAGCCCAGACCCTCCAGGATCTGAATGTGAAGGGGGCTGAAGCCATCTTGCATATGGCTGCAGGTCAGGAATCCCTTTTGCTCAAGGACGCCCTGGATCTTATTAGGCATTATGGCCTTGCGGTACCGGACTACCGCTTAGCGCGCTCATTAGATGAGGCCTTTGAGGCCTGGCGATCATTCAATGGTCCGGTAGTCATGAAAATCAACCGCCCCCACATCTCTCACAAAACGGACTTGGGGGCCATCAGCTTGAATCTGGATTCAGAGGAACAAATCAAGGGAGCATTCAGGGATTTCCAGTCCCTTGCGGACAGCACTGACCTGGAAGTGCTTATACAACCCATGGTGAGACAAGGCCAGGAAGTCATCTTGGGCGGCAAGCGTGATGAACTTTTTGGACCGGTTATTCTTTTTGGTTTGGGGGGGATTTTTGTGGAGACCCTTGAAGACGTGGCCTGGCGTGTTGCCCCCATCAATCGTGAAGAGGCCGGTCGCATGATCAACCAAATAAAGGGGCGTCAGATCCTATCGGGCATCAGAGGGGCAAAACCTTCTGATACAAATGCCATAGAGGAGTTCCTTGTGAGACTCTCTCAAATGTTGATGGATTTTCCGCTAATTAAGGAAATTGATATCAATCCGGTCACAGTCTATGCCGAAGGTGAAGGTGCCCTTGCCGTGGATGCCAGGGTTATTATCGAACACTAAACCTAAACTGTTTCGGGTTTCGAATTTCGTGCTTCGACTTTCCGGCTTGTCCGGGTTAGGAGGATTTTTTCATGTGGTCCAAATGGGCGTTATTGACCGATCTCTATCAGCTCACCATGGTAGGCGGGTATTTCCATGAAGGGAAGAAAGAGCAGTGGGCTAACTTTGACTATTTTTTCAGAAGTATCCCAGATAATGGGGGGTATTGCATACTTGCTGGCCTGGCGGACGTGATCGACTATATACAGAATCTGCGCCTCAACGGTGGTGACCTCTCCTATCTCGAGGGGCTAAGCATGTTTTCCACAGAGTTTCTTACCTATTTGGAGAATTTTGAATTTACCGGGGACCTGTGGGCCATTCCCGAAGGAACAGTGGTCTTCCCCAATGAACCCTTAGTTCGAGTCACTGCACCCTTGCCCGAGGCCCAGCTTATCGAGACCACGCTCCTCAATGTGATGAACTTTCAGACACTGATCGCCACCAAGGCGGCTCGGGTCCTTTGGGCGGCCCAAGGGGATCCTGTGGTCGATTTCGGTCTGAGAAGGGCCCACGGTCCAGATGGGGCCCTGATGGCATCCCGTGCCGCTTACATCGGCGGGGTAGAAGGGACCTCCAATGTGCTTGCAGGTCGTCTCTATGGCATACCGGTGCGTGGGACTCACGCCCACTCCTGGGTGGAAAGTTTTCCCGAGGAGGTGGAGGCCTTTCAGGCTTACGCCAGGGTATATCCCGATGCCTGCGTACTGCTGGTGGATACCTACGACACGCTCCACAGTGGCGTGCCGAACGCCATAAAGGTGGCCCGCGAACTGAGGGAAAAAGGCCATGAAATCCATGGGATACGCCTAGACAGTGGTGATCTCGCCTACCTGAGCAAAGAGGCCCGGCGTATGCTGGACAAGGCTGGTTTTCCGGATGCCACCATCGTGGCCTCAAGCGATCTGGATGAGTGGATCGTGGAGAGCCTCAAAAGGCAGGGAGCCCGGGTTGGTACGTGGGGCGTGGGTACCCGCCTCGTCACCTCCTTCTCATGTCCTGCCCTTGGGGGCGTTTATAAGCTGACCGCACTGGATGAGGGCAGTGAACGGATGGTGCCCAAAATCAAAAGGTCAGATAACCCGGAAAAGATCATGAACCCGGGTCTCAAGAAGGTGGTGAGGATGTACGATAAGAGAGGTGAGATGCGGGGTGACGTGCTTTTTCTCGATGAAGAAAAGATTCCTCAAGGACGCTCTATTCGGGCATACCACCCCATGTTCCGCCATGTCTATAAGACCTACCCCAAACAGTTCAAGGTGCGCGAACTCATGGTGCCCATATTTCAGAAAGGGAAACTTGTCTATGAGAGCCCTTCAGTTCATACGATAAGGGAATATTCGGGCAAAAACCTGCAGGAGCTGGATGCCGCCTACAAGCGATTCCACAATCCGCACAGATATCATGTGAGTCTCAGCCCCACCCTTTTCGCAACCAAACAGCGCCTGCTGCGAGAGGCCGCAAAAACGGTGACCACAATCTCCGAACCATAGGCGCCCTGATCAGCACTCCAGATGAGGGCACACACACGCTATCCGCTCGCTGTCTCGTGCCGGCCACGCGTTCTTTCGCCATTCTGGCCTTTGGAGCATATACCCGTCCAGAAACGGGGAAAAATACCGGCTTAGGGAAGACCTGAGACAAACCCAAATCCACCGTCTAATTTGGGTATTAAGAGTGAAATTATTAGGTTATGTAGCATTCCTGATCACCAGCAAGGTATTAGATGCTAGGCGCCGAGGAGCGACGACTGAGGCGTATGGAGCAATACGCCGCAAG
>DAOVAK010000514.1 GCA_030671095.1 Deltaproteobacteria bacterium
TGTCCTTGATCTGGTTGATGGCCTCGATGACGGCGTCCACGATGATCGGCGCAAGGCCCTTAGAGGGCTCATCAATCAGGAGGAGGGCGGTGTCGTTCACAATGGCCCGGGCAATGGCTAACATCTGTTTTTGTCCCCCGCTCAGGTTCCCCGCTTTGCCCTTCCAGAACTTCCTAAGATCGGCAAACATATCCAGGGCCCTCTCCAGCCTTTGGGTCGTTGCTTCATCCTCCACGAGCATGGCCACCCGCATGTTTTCCTCGACCGTAAGACCGGCAAAAATCCCCATGTCTTCCGGGACAAAGCCGATTCCCATACGGGCAATTTCGTAGGGTTTTTTGTTATGAATTTCGCTCCCTTTATAAACGATTTTTCCTTTGGATGAGGGGAGGAGTCCCATAACTGCCCTGATAACAGTACTCTTCCCTGCCCCGTTTCGGCCAATTAATACCGTCACTGCATCGGGCTTTGCATCAAAAGTGACGCCCTGCAGGATGTGGTGCTGACCAATGAAAGCGTGGACGTCTTCAACCTTTAAAATAGGTTCACTCACTCTTCACGCCTCCACCCAAGTATGCGGCCTGGACCGCCTCGCTTTTATATATCTCTTCAGGCTCGCCATCAGCGATCAGCCTTCCATCCTGCAGGACCGCAATGGTGTCGGAAAGGGACATGATCAGGTCCATCTTATGCTCCACCAGGAGCATGGTCCGATCCCTTGCATCCTTGATTCTCTGTAGAATCTCCAAGATGGCCGGAACCTCCTCCTGAGACATGCCTGCAGTGGGTTCATCTAAGAACAGAATCTCCGGGTCAAGGGAGAGCAGGATGGCAATTTCCAGCTTTCTCTGCTCCCCGTGAGTCAGATTGATGGCCGCTTTTGCCCACTGCTCCTCCAGAAGGACCTGCTTGAGGATGTGATAGGCTTCATCTTCAAGCTCAGAAAAATGCAGATAGTTTCTCCAGAAGTTCAAACCCAGCCCCTTGCGTGCCTGGATTGCCACCCTTACATTCTCTAAGACACTCAGCAGGGGAAAGATATTAGTGAGCTGAAAGGAACGGCCCATTCCCAGGCGAGTCCTTGCTGCAACCCCAAGTTTAGTAATGTCCTTCCCCTTCAGTAAAACTCTTCCCTCTGATGGCTGGTATTGGCCGGTCATCAGATTAAAAAGGGTAGTCTTGCCTGCCCCGTTCGGACCGATAATGGACTTCAAGAAAAACGAATCGATCCGGAGGTTCACATGGTCTACGGCCACGTGTCCCCCGAAACGGATGGTTAGATCTTTGGTCTCTATGGCGGGAAATGGATGTTTTTTAGTCATGGTTGGAAGATGGGAGCTTCTAAAACCTGCCCCAGAATAGTAGTTGGAATAATTCCTTCAAACACAGACCCACTCAGACTGATCGTCTGTGTGGGTCTGCGGTAACGATGGCTCCTTTATTTCTTGTTCATGATGGGTGGAGCCGTTTCCTCCATTGACAACTCCTTGACAAGCACGGGAATGGCCCATGCAACGTCAGGCTTCACATCGAGCTTAAATGCGTACATGGACTGAAGGGCCTGATGGTCCTCCTTTCGGAACTTCATCTTTCCCTTAGGTGTCATAAACTCCATTCCCTCCATGGCTGAGATAAGCTTCTCGGTGTCCGTGCTTCCGGCCTTTTTGATGGAAGTCACTACTGCGCCGGCCGCAGCAAAACCACCACAGGTGAAGAAATCCGGTGGTTCATTAAAACGTTTATAATGCTCTTTTACTAACCAGTCATTCACTGAATTATCAGGGTTCTCGAAATAATAGTAAATGGAACCCTCCATCCCCTTCAGCGGTTTCATCATCTTGAGCGCAGCAAGCACATTGCCTCCGCTGGCGATCTTAATGCCGTATTTATCAAGCCCGGCCGATATCAACTGGGGAATCGGCCCCCCCTTTCCTGCCCAGATAACCCAGACATACTTTGGCTTGGGCTTGTCTTTCATGGCCTCGATGATCCGCTGGATCGGGGCAGTAAAATCGGTTCCCTTGGGATCGCAGTACTCCTCATGAACAACCTTTGCGCCAAGTTTTTCAGCAGCCTTCTTATAGGCGGCGATTCCATCCTTGCCAAAGGCATAGTCTTGTCCGATGCAGGCAATGCTGACCCCCGGCTTGGCTACGGCCACCGCATTGGAAATGGCATCTTGACTTGAATTCCGGCCAGTGCGAAAGATATAGCGATTCCAATGCGCCCCTGTAATCGCATCGGCTACCGCAGGCTCTACAATAAGGATCTTCTTGAAATCCCTGGCTACCGGAAGAATAGCCAGGGCCACTCCACTACTCGTTGGCCCTATGGCCAGGTCCACCTTGTCATCGCTGTACAGCTTGGTGAGGAGCATTTTGGCCCTTGCAGCCTTGAGTTGTGTGTCCTCAATGATTAGCTCCACATCCCTTCCTATGATCTTATTGGTTCCGTTTGTAAAGAATTCCAGGCCCATTTTAAAACCAGTAACTTCAGCCTTTCCGTATATCTCATAGGGGCCACTCAATCCCTGCAAGATACCAATCTTAATCGGATCTGCAGCCATGATTGGCGTTGTCAAAAAAGAGAGAGCCAAGATGCCCAACACACTACACTTCATGATTCGCTTGATATTCATTTCTTTACCTCCTTCTTCTGAATAATGGTTAATTACCGCTTACAGAAAACCGAATACGCCTTATAATTTAATGATCAAAAACGCTTTTCCAATGAGTGAGTGTAGGAAAATTGTGAGTGTATGTCAAGTAAACTACCACCCCTAAAAAGGGTGGCTTGAATTGTGACCCTAAAAGGGTCGAAATCACGAACTGTTATCTCACCACAGAGACGTGAGGTCGCAGAGAAATGATTTGCTATTTTGCTTTTCGCTGACCCCGAAGAAAGGAAGAAAAAGGGGACAGGCAAATAATGCTTGCCAACCTGTCTTTACTCCAAGCCTGATTGTTCCCGAATACTGCGGCCAATGGCAGAAACGTCATCGTCACCGTAACCCCGTGCAATAAGGCCATTTTCAATTTGCGCTACCAATG
>DAOVAK010000427.1 GCA_030671095.1 Deltaproteobacteria bacterium
TGGCTGCATCTTTATAGTCTTTATAGACACCGGCCGCGATGCCGCCAAGCATCGCCGCACCGAGAACGGCAGCTTCTTTAATGCTCATGGGACGAACGACTTTATCCATGACATCCGCCTTTATTTGATTCCAGATATCGCCCTTAGCACCTCCGCCCACCGTATGAAAGGTATTGATGGAAAATCCCAGTTCTTTTTCCACAATTTCCACATTCTGGCGGAGCCCGTAGGCCGTTCCTTCCAAAATCGCGCGGATAAAATCGCCCCTGGTACTGCTTAGAGAGAATCCAAAAAACAAACCCCGGGCATAAGGATCCCAAATCGGGCTCCGTTCGCCCGCTAAGTAAGGCAGGAAGATGATTCCATTAGCACCTGGCAGGGATTTTTCTGCTTCCAGATCCATCACTTCATAGGCCCTAATATCTAATTTTTCACTCATCTCCTTTTCATAGTGGCAGAACTGTTCCCTAAACCATTGATAAGCAGCCCCTGGAGCGACCATGGCCCCCATGAGGAGCCATCGATCGGGAACTGCATGACAGCGATTCATTAATCGGATATCAAATTTAGGCTGATCACAACATACCGAGATAACATCTGAAGTACCCGAGGTTTCGAATGCCTGGCCTACTTCGGTAATCCCGGAGCCAAAAGCCGCGCAAGCGGTATCTGCACCACCTATAGCCACCGGGATACCACTTGGTAATCCGGTTAATCTGGAAGCTTTCGGAGAAACCTTTCCGATAAGAGCCAGAGAAGATAGAACCGGGGGAAGTTTGTCACGACTAAGCCCCAATTCATCTATCATATCGAAACACCAATCTCTGCGGCCACCCGTATCGAAAATCCCGGTAAACGAAGCATTAGTCCAATCCATCCCAAAATTGTCCGTCAGGCGAGAGGCAAGAAAGGTATTGGCATGGCCCATAACATGAGTCTTTTGGTAGATCTCTGGCTCGTTTTCCTTGATCCAGAGCATACTGGTGACGGAGAAAGTTCCCGGAGCTATCCGGTTTCCGACCCTCCGAAAGATCTCCTCCAGTCCCAAATTCCCGATGACCTGCTCACTCTGGGCAACACTTCGACGGTCCAGATAAAGGATGGCCGGTCGCAGAGGATTTCCTTCTTTGTCCATGGCAATCAGGGATGGACACATATTGCTGATTCCGATCCCGGCAATCTCACTTTTCTTAATACTTGCACGCTGGAAGGCGCTATCTAACCCCTGTAGAAAAGCCTGCCACCAGATCTCCGGATCTGCTTCCGCCCAGTCCGGATAAGGATGTTGGATCTCGTAGCTGATCTGCCCAAGCCCATGCATGTCACCCTGAGGGCTAACTACAGCCACTTTAGCGCTTTGGGCGCCGAGGTCTATGCCTAATAAATAAGTACTTTTCATCTTTAACCAGTAGGAGCACCAAGTTCATAAAAAACTGGAGTATTGGCCTGCCCTGGCAATTATCCCTTTAGAATTTCCAGGGCCTCCTTTACACTTTTGTTTTCATGTATGATTAGCTTCAGGGCCTTGATAATGCTCACGGGATCCTGATGCCCCCAGACATTTCGGCCGAAGGCGACGCCTAATGCGCCGGCCTCCATAACGCCCTTGGTCATTTGAAGAAGCTGTTCATCAGTATCCGTCTTCGGACCTCCTGCGGCAACCACCTTACCGGGAGCTACCTCTACGACCTTCCGGAAGGTCTCTGGATCTCCGGGGTACCAGGTTTTAATCACATCCACGCCCAGTTCTTCCCCAGCTCGAACGCAGTAGGTCAGGCTCTCCACCGAATATCTTTCTTCATCCTTAATCAGCTCGCCCTTCGGATACATGTGAGCCATGAGAACAAGGCCGGATAGCGAAGCATCTCTGGAGAGTGCCCCTAAGTTTCTCAACATCTCGGCCTGTGTCTCGCTTCCAAGAATAACGCCCATAGAAATGGCGTCGGCGCCCAACCGGATGGCTTCATCGGCCTGAGCAACCCAGGTGTCATACGTCGGATGAAACGGCGAAAAACTGGATGATTTTAAGATCAAGGCAATTTCTCCAGCATAGGGGTAAAAAAACCTTTCAGCGATACCCTTGTGCATCAGAAGGGCATCAGGCCCCCCTTGGACAAGCTTCTCCAGCGTATCTTCCATATTAACCAGCCCCGGAAACATCCCCCGCGTAATCGGATGGTCTATCGTTACCAGAAAAAGTTTTCCTGATTTCGAGTTAAGAATCCTTTTTAGTCGAACTTTTTTACCTAGAGACAACATAAAAAACCTCCTGGGTCCCGGGTCCTTCCATCTCTTGATCAAGACTCAGGACTCGCGACGTAAAGTTAAGGTAATACAATCACTTTAATTCCTCTGCCTTCCAAAACGGTCTTAAGGGCCTTATCGATTTCTTCCAGCGGAAATCGATTCGTAATCAGCTTCTCCAGGTTAATCTGTCCCGAAGTGACCAGTTTCATTGCTTCATTAAAGTGCCAGGGTGCCGCGGAAGCAGTGCCTGTCACATTCAGCTCATTGTAATGGACCAAATTGGCTTCGATAGAAGATTCCCCTTTCCCTCCGAATCCAGCAAAAAGATTTACACTTCCTTGCTTGCGGGTAATCCCAAAGGCTTCATTGATTAGCGCGGGAACACCAATAGCTAAAAGGGTAGCATCCGCACCAAGGCCTTGGGTCTCCTTCATAACTACTTCCATCAGGCTATCCTTTTGGGGATTCACACAAATATCAGCGCCCATCTCCTTGGCCAGAGCGCGGCGTTCATCCAAGGGCTCACTCATAACTATTTTCGTAGCACCGGCTCTTCTCGCTAACTGAAGGTGCATCAATCCAATAGGGCCTGCCCCCATAATGACGACCGTATCTCCCAGCTTGATTTGAGAGCGCCGATTCCCGTTATAACAGCAAGCCAGGGGCTCGATCAGTGCCAAGACCTCAAAAGGGATATCAGGCGGGGCTTTGAATATGTTGCCCTGTCGGATAGCCACCACGGGAATTTTTACATATTCCTGAAAACCCCCATCGTATTCATAGCCAATGGCCGTTCGATTCAAACAGATATTATCCATCCCCCGCTGACAGGCATAACAAATACCACAAGGAATTACAGGACAAATACTTACGGGGTCTCCCTCTTTGAAGCCCTGGACACTGTTCCCGCAAGCTTCCACGACCCCGGAGATTTCATGCCCAATCACAGAAGGATAGCGAACGCCCTTAGTTTTGGTGCCACGATAAATACGGGTATCCGTCCCGCATATTGCGCAGGCCTTAACTTTCACCAACATCTCGTCGGAATTGATAGAAGGAACTTCTATCTCCTCTATCCTCATTTCATTGGGTTTGTGGAGTACTGCGGCTTTCATAAAAATGGGGCGCCGGAAAGCGCCTCTCCTATGCAAAAATTAGGAATTTTGTAACATTTTAGCTCTTTGAAAACTACTCCTGGCCTTTACTCAAGGCCAAATAGTCACCCTTGGTGAGACGCATGAGCATGGAGATGTCTTTTTTTACCATGCCCTCTAACAGGGGGCCTCAGCGTGCCACTTCAAACCGTGCGCACGAGCAACTCGTCATTGTCTTCTAGGGCCTTTGTCCGTGTGCGCCGGTTTGA